>JAQSYD010000150.1 GCA_029256325.1 Clostridia bacterium | reverse complement strand
TTTTGTTATAGTTAAATTCGGCACCAAAATATCCACTGTTGCAGATAACATAATCAGTAAGGTAAAATATACCTTGGAAAGCATAACCGGATTAAAGGTTAAAAGAGTGAATTTAAATATACAGGGTGTTAGAGTATAACTTTTCTAAGGAGGTTTGCATTTTGACTATAAATAAAATAGATGGCAATACAATTAAAAATATGATTATTTCGGGGGCTAATAATTTAGAAAACAATAAGCATATGGTGAATTCGCTTAATATCTTTCCTGTTCCGGACGGAGATACAGGCACGAACATGTCTTTGACAATGACTTCAGCTGTAAAGGAAATTAACAGCTTGAAGGAATTTGAAATACATAATGTTTTCGAAGCAGCGGCCAATGGAACACTGATGGGTGCCAGAGGAAACTCCGGTGTTATATTATCACAGATATTCAGGGGCCTTGCAAAAGGCGTTAAGAAGCATGACGACCTAAGTGTTGCAGCTATGGCAGATAGCTTTATGGAAGGCTCTAACACAGCTTACAAAGCAATTATGAAGCCTACAGAGGGTACTATTCTCACAGTAATCAGAGAGACAGCTGAATTTGCTGTAAAAGAAAAAGATAAGCATGCCGATTTAATTGAGTTTTTTGAACTACTCATTAAAAAGGCCAATGAAGTATTGGACAAGACCCCTGATTTGCTGCCGGTACTAAAAAATGCAGGTGTAGTTGACGCCGGCGGCAAGGGACTCATATGCATATTCGACGGAATGCTGCATGCCCTTAAGACAAATTCAGTTTTAATGCTGGTAGAAGGCGCAAGCCATGGTGATGACGAACAGCCAATGGTGCAAGAATACTACAGTACCGAGGACATTACCTTTGGCTATTGTACTGAGTTTTTTATAAAAACAGAAAGTATTGATTTAGAAAGATACAAGGATACTCTAAGGGATATGGGAGATTCACAGGTTGTTGTTGGGGGAGCAGGAATCGTAAAGGTTCATATTCACACCAACAATCCGGGCAAGGTTCTGGAAATGGCTTTAGAGCACGGTGAACTTTCCAAAATAAAAATTGACAATATGAGAGAGCAGCACAGAGAGCTGCTTGTTGAAATACCTACAGCACCAGCATTGGCGGCGGAACCTCAGAAATACGGGGTGGTTGCTGTAGCCATGGGTGAAGGCATTGCCGGTATATTCAAAGATCTTGGTGTTGATGAGATCATTGAAGGGGGACAGACCATGAACCCCAGCACGGAAGACATTGTAAAGTGCATTAATAAAATAAATGCAGAAAATATCATTATTCTGCCAAACAACAGCAATATTATATTGGCTGCAAACCAAGCAAAGTCATTATCCGATAAAAATGTGATTGTGGCAGCTACAAAGACGATTCCACAGGGGATAGCGGCATTGATGGCGCTGGATTTTGATAAGATTCCTGAGGATAACACCAAAAAGATTGAGAAATCAATTGGCAGTGTTAAAACAGGATTAATAACCTATGCAGTAAGAAATTCAACCTATGACGATATAAATATAGAAGAAGGCAATATATTAGGCTTGGTTGAAGGGAAGATCAATAGTGTTGCTGAAACTGTACCTGAAGTATTCAAACAGCTGCTTGAGAAGATGGTAGATGAAGATTCTTCCCTGGTATCCATTTATTACGGCAAGGAAACCAGTAAGGAAGAAGCGGAAATGCTGGCAGCTTATGTGCAGGAAACCTATCCCGAGTGTGAGGTTGACATGCACTTTGGCGGACAGCCGCTTTATTACTATATTATATCAGTTGAATAAATATCAGAATAAGATATACAACAATGCGTAACTCAATTGAGCTTACGCATTTGTTTTAATCATGCAAAGAAAAGCTTCACCATATTAAAAAAATCCTTTTTTACGAAAGCGAAGATATAGAGGGATGAAAATGAGTGTTCAAAATATGCCTATACAAAGTCTAAAGGGTATAGGACCTGCAAAATCAAAATTGTTTCATAAGCTGGGGATTAAGACGGTAGAAGATTTATTCTATCATTATCCTAGAGGCTATAAGGACAAAAGCATTATTACTGATATTCAGGACTTGGTGCCTGAATATCAGTATACTATTAAGGCTTCAGTTGATGCGAAGCCTGTTGAAATCAGAAGTAAAAATGGTCTATTGCTTGTAAAGCTTCCCGTCAGTGATGAAACAGGAAGATTAAATATTGTTTGGTTCAACAACCGTTTTATTAAGAATACCATCAAGCAGGGAGATGAACTTTTTTTCTACGGAAAAGTAAAGCTCATGGGCAGGGATTTGATTATGGAATCCCCTGAGTTTGAAAAAACAGCCAGTACCGCCAGTGTCAATCTCTTGCGAATCGTACCTGAATATCCACTGACAGAAGGTTTGAGTCATAAGGATATCCGTAAAGCTGTTTTCGGTGCATTGCAGCATACCGAAGGAAAATTGACCGATATTTTTCCGGAGGACTTTCGCAAGCGCTATCAGCTGGCTGAAATCAATTTTTGCGTGAACAACATGCACTTTCCGGAAACAATGTTTAATATGAAGCTGGCTGTGAACAGATTTAAGTTTGAAGAGCTTTTTATACTGCAGTCAGGTCTCATCCACATAAAAAGGATGAACAGCGCTGAGGAGCAGGGAATCGCTTTTAGGGCCTATGATGAAAGAGAGTTTGTAAACAAGCTCCCCTTTAAGCTGACCAATGCGCAGCTTAAGGTGGTGGATGAGATATTTAAGGATATGGAAAAAAACAAGCCCATGAACAGACTGGTTCAAGGCGATGTAGGATCAGGGAAAACCATTGTTGCACTGCTGGCAATGCACAAATGCACCAGGAACGGCTATCAGAGCTTAATGATGGTGCCTACAGAGATATTGGCAGAGCAGCATTATTTGACCTTTAAGCAGCTTTTGGAGGGAACAGGCATAAGAATAGAGCTTCTTAAGGGCAGCCTGACGTCAAAAGAGAAAAATGCAGTCCTGCAAAGAGTGCTAAACCATGAAGCGGACATCATCATTGGTACACATGCCTTGATTCAGGATAAGGTGGAGTTTGCTAAGGTAGGCTTGGTTATTACAGATGAGCAGCATCGCTTTGGTGTAAGGCAGAGGACGGTGCTTTCTGATAAAGGCAGCAATCCGGACATATTGGTTATGACTGCAACCCCTATACCAAGAACCTTAACCTTGATACTTTATGGAGATTTGGATGTTTCCGTGATTGATGAGCTGCCGCCAGGCAGAAAAAAGATAGAGACTTATTTTATTGACTCCTCCAAAAAAGAGAGATTCTACAACTTTGTAAAAAAAGAGTTGGATCAAGGGCGACAAGCATATTTTGTATGCCCTTTGGTAGAGGAGTCAGAAAAATTGGATCTAAACTCGGCTACAAAATACAGAGATGAATTGCAGAATAAATATTTTAAGAATTATAAGGTTGGGCTGCTTCACGGTAAAATGAAGGCGGATGAGAAGAATCAGGTTATGGAGGATATGCGGCTGGGGAAAATACACATACTGGTTGCTACAACTGTAATTGAAGTAGGTGTCAATATACCCAACGCAACGATAATGGCAATAGAAAATGCCGACCGTTTCGGCTTGGCACAGCTGCATCAGCTTCGAGGCAGAGTAGGTAGAGGGGAGCATCAATCCTATTGCATTTTGGTTTCTGATTCTGACAGCAAAATTGCAATCGAAAGACTTAAATATATGACAAAATCAGAAAATGGCTTTGACATTGCAGAGAAGGATCTAGAGCTGAGGGGTGCCGGAGAGGTTTTAGGGCAAAAACAGCATGGTCTGCCAGAGCTTAAAATTGCAGACATTCTGAATGATACTTCCTTACTTAAACAATCGAGAGACGCAGTGGAATACTTATATGATTCAGGAAAGCTGAACGAACCGGAATATCAAAGAATGAAAAAAGAATTGGATGCAAGGTTTAAAAGAATTTTGGAAGAAATAGCCTTAAATTAGCACAATATCATACAAGCACTTCTATAACTGTTTATTTTTGCATATTTGGTTATAAATTACATGGTTTAAAAAGTTGCAAAAAAGGCAGATTAATACTATAAAATCAAATGGAGGTGCTACATAATGGCAAGAAATAATTCAAACAGCAATCAAACTCTAGTTCCAGAAGCAAAAGCTGCACTAAAGAGCTTTAGAGATCAAGTTGCATCAGAGTTTGGTATAGACTTCAGCGGCTACAATGGTGATAAGACAGCTAGAGAATGCGGCAGCGTTGGTGGCGAAATGGTAAGAAGACTAATTGAGCAAGCTGAAAGAAGCATGTCAACAACTACAACCTATAGAAGATAATGTTCAAGTAAAAGGGCACTGCAAAAGCAGTGCTCCTTTTTTTATTGGAACGATGCGACGTATAAAATGCTGTAAAACTAGGGACGACACATGGGTCGTCCCCTACAGTATACTGGTGATAAAATCACCAGTATCGGGAGAGGAGAAATTGAAGGAAGAGCTCTATGGGGATTTATAGTCTAGCAGATATTATTCTGCTGAAAGCTGAGATTTAAAATCTCAACTTTCTGTTAACTAATATCCCTAAAAATATATTGCGCAAATTCGTTTTCTTTTATTCAGGAATAATTGAGATAATAAATGCTAAATCTGAAAGTAGAAGGTTTTACTTCGACAAATTTTAGCTTTATTAAATAATTTTTTCAACACGGGTTGCTTATAAAGTTTCCAAACATTATTATTTGTGATAAAATGGAATTAATGTCGAAAAGGAGGGTTTCTTTTGCGAGTCATTTCAGGTGAATTTAAGGGAAGAAAGCTAGAAAAGTTGGAGGGATTGGAAATTAGACCTACCTCTGACAGAGTAAAGGAATCCCTATTTAACATGCTGGGCGTAAAACTATATGACTGTGCTTTTTTAGATTTGTTTGCAGGTACCGGAGGCATAGGTATAGAAGCATATAGCAGGGGAGCAGAGCAGGTCGTGTTTATAGACGAAAGTGCAAAGAGCATTAAGGTTCTAAAGACCAACTTGGAAAAGCTCAAGATATTGGATGCGGTTGAGGTTTACAATACAGATTACATAAATGCAATAAGCAAGCTTGCTATAGATCATAGGAAGTTTGATATCATATTTATTGACCCGCCATATTTAAAAGGCTATGCACAAAATGCACTTGAAGCCATATCAGAGCATCATGTGCTTCATGAGGAAGGCATTGCCATCGTTGAACATGATATAGCGGATAAAATGCCGGAAAACACCGGTAAATTGAATTTAACACGGCAGAAGAAGTATGGCAGTACGATGCTTAGCTTTTACGGCTTCGTGTTATAGTCAGGTTTATAGCAAGGAGGAAGGAAATTGAGAATCGCAGTTTGTCCAGGAAGCTTTGACCCGGTAACAAACGGTCATTTAGATATTATAGCAAGAGCTTCAAAGATGTTTGACAAAGTAATTGTTGCTGTTTTACATAACTCCAGCAAAAACTCTATGTTCACCATAGAAGAGAGAGTAGAAATACTCAAAAATAATTGTGCAGATCTGGAAAATGTAGAGATAGACAGTTTTTCAGGACTCTTGATAGATTTCATGGAGCTTAAGAATGCACAAGTAATCATTAAAGGGTTGAGAGCGGTATCTGACTTTGAATATGAGATGCAGATGGCGCTGATGAATCGTAAGTTAAATCAAAATATAGAAACGGTATTTATGATGACAAGCAGCAAATATTCTTATTTAAGCTCAAGCATAGTGAAGGAAGTAGCTAGGCTGGGCGGCTGCATACATGGCTTGGTACCGGATTCGGTAGAAGAGGAATTAATAAAAAGATTTAATATAGGGGGTTAGGTTATGGAAGTAATGCTATTGCTTGATGCATTGGAGGACATACTGGATAAAGCAAACACCATACCATTGTCTTCAAAGGTTTTAGTCAATAAAGAAGAGCTTTTGGAGTTGGTTAAAGACATAAGGATTAAAATTCCTGATGAAGTAAAACAAGCTCAATGGATCAAGGAAGAAAGACAAAAGATACTGATGGAAGCAAAGAAGGAAGCGGAAGGTGTTAGAACCGAATGCGAGGACAAGCTTTCACGCATTAAGGAAGAAAGACAGAGAATGCTGGCAGAAGCAGAGAAGGAAGCTGAAATAATGAGACAAGAAGCTGATAAGAGATTGTCCACTCTTATTGAAGAAAGCGAAATCGTAAAAAGGGCAAATGAGCAAGCAAAAGAAATTATTTTAGCTGCACAGCAGGATGCAAAGAAAATCAGACTTGGTTCTAGAGCCTATGCCGATGATATATTGGCCGAGCTAGAAAAGTACACCAATAATATTTCCAGCACCATTAAGGTAAATAGAGAAGAGTTAAAGAACAAGAAGAGTTAAGGCTTAAGCCTTAACTCTTCTTTTGTTGAATAACGCAAACATCAGCATGAGGGATAATACAAAGAGTAAATTGACAGTAGAATCGCTTATTTTACCCATAAAGTCCGTGTTTAAATATCTAACATAGTGGCTTACATTTACTGGATCAAATACATTAAAGGCTTGTTTCGCACCCATCATATCAAATAGAAAATAGGTATATACAGCCGCTGCAACCCCTTGCAAAAGCTTCATAAAGGTATATAGTCCAAAATGGAGCTTTGCGCCTGAGATCACACTTAAAACCTGTGCATTTATGGATAGTCCGCCAAAGCCGATCATGAAGCTTGTAAGCATCAGTTTTGATATCAAAGAAATATCACCAAGGGCGCATTCCTTGATTCCATTTGTAACCTCCAATATACCTATCAATAGACCGGACATGGCTTTTGGATTTATATCTAAAAAGGGCAGCAGCATACAAATACCCTTTGAAACCAGCTCCAATATACCGGAGGTTTTTAGAATGGCTGTAATGACAGAAAATAATATGATGAAACCACCTATCATAAAGTTCAGGTTCATCGCATTCTTTACAGCATCACCCATCAGTTTGCCAAAGGCACGACCATCCTTTTTTTTATATTCCAGCATTTCTTTAAGCGGGTTCATAGCCCTGCGATATGTGACAGCTCCTATAGAAGTGAGCTGCCTGCCTTTTTTACTTCCCCAAAATCTCATGATAAGCCCTGCAGATATCGCAGATAAATAATGAGAAGCTGCCAGCAAAAGCCCAAGCTTTGGATTGCTCAGAATCCCTGTAGCAACGGCACCTATAATAAACAAGGGACCGGAGGTGCTGCAGAGACTTAACATTCTTTGTGCCTCTATCTTGGTGCATGTACCGCTTTCCAGCAATGATGCAGTTATTTTAGCACCCACCGGATAACCGGAAGCAATACTCATAAAAAAAGCAAATGCACCTTCGCCGGGAATATTAAAAATAGGACGCATAATGGAACGGAAGCAGCTGCCTAAAAAGCTGACAATGCCCAATCCGATAAGTATTTCTACACAAATAAAAAAAGGAAGCAGTGCAGGAAGTACTACATTAAACCAAAGCAGCAGACCTTCTTGAGCTGCCTTGAAGGATTCATTAGGAAATAGAACTATGTAAATAACGAGGATGCAAAATAAAGTTGCAAGTATAATTGTCGGAATGTCTTTCTTAAACAAACAAAACACCTCACCTTTAATATATTTATATTAATCGTGAGGTGAACTAATGCGATGTAATTATTAAACATAGATGGGTGATTTCATGTAATCCTCTTTTGCTTTCTTATCACTTCTATTTGTATAGGCAAGGTTGTAAATATCAGTAGATCTAATATCATACTCAAAAATATCATTTAAGATAGAATCTTCAGTCTGAAAAGAAGCTACTTTATTTATCATAGGAAATTGCGAGGTATCAGCAATTTTTCTAAGCAATTGTTTTCCATTGTCATTAAAGCCCAACACTCTGCAATAGGAGGGTGTACCAAGCTGTTTAAATGCTTTGGTCTGTTCCCACTTTAAGTCAATCAGGATATGACAAAGCAATCTTTGTATAAAAGCTCGCGTATAACGCTTTGTTTTGATAGCTTCGATAAGCTCATTCATACAACTTGCCTTATCTGCAGCTTTTTTAATGCGATACTCCAGCCCTTCACTGATACTGATATATTCACTTATTTGCTCAGCCGTCATAGTCCTAAGCCTGTAAAGAAGCATGTCGCTGAAAGCTTCCAAAAGTATCGGTCCTTTATCAGCAGCTATATTGACATTCATAATATCAAAGGAGGCTGTAGGCAAGGCAGTCTGAAGCCTCTCTGACATTCCAAAGCTCTTGAGCTCATGTCTGACAGCGGTGGCACTGGCGATGGACTGCGTTATTTCCACATCGTTGTATTGGTTGGCGAATCTTTTAATTGTATAGGGGATCATTGCACTTTTTAACTGCATAATGGATTTTATGTATTCTATACCTAAAATGTTGTTAGGGTTTTCCCATATATCAGCATGGATGGCTTCATTTCCTCGGTAATAATCCCCTAGGGCAAGTGACACAGAACGGGGATAAGTATTACCGCTTTTGAGATGGTGTTTAACCAACTGACTGAATTCCTCCGGCTCCTTGATAAGCAATGCGGCAATCTGGGTTAATGCATCTGAACTGCCTAATTCACTGCCAAAGCAAATGCCATCTATAATTCCCAGGTTGTTTAGTATATTTATCGCGCCAAAGGCAAATATTTCAGCAGGCTGGCAGGAATAGACAAAAGGCAGTTCGATAATCAGGTCAGCACCATTTTGCAGCGCCATTTTGGTACGGCTCCATTTGTCAAATATAGCAGGTTCTCCACGCTGCACAAAGCTTCCACTCATGACGCAAACAATATTTTCTGCATCAAACTCCTGACGAGCAGCTTGTATATGATATTGATGACCATTATGAAATGGATTGTATTCTGAAACGATACCTATGGTTTTCATAAGTGCTCCTTGTAGGGGATGCTGGTTATAGCATCCTTAAAAAATATTTTTATTTAATATTATATGCAAAAAACAAAACAAGTTCAAATTATGATATAGTAATTAAGTAAAAAAAGTTGTATTATGTATAAAACGTAAATATTTTCAGATTATAAGAAGGAAAAAGTTAATATTTATAGAAAATAATACTGTATACAAAATTGCAGGGAGGTAAAAGAATGAAAGTATTAGTCATCAATTGCGGTAGTTCATCCTTGAAGTACCAATTGATAAATATGGAAAACGAAGAAGTATTGGCAAAGGGTATATGTGAAAGAATAGGAATTGAAGGTTCCTTCTTGAAGCATCAACCGGGTGAAGGCGATAAGGTAACTGTTGAAAAGCCAATGCCAACACATATGGAAGCTATTCAAAGCGTTATAGAAGCTTTGATAGATGCAAACCATGGTGTTATTAAGAGTATGAGCGAAATTAACGCAGTAGGGCACAGAGTTGTTCATGCGGGTGAAAAATTTGCATACTCCGTAATATTAAATGATGAGGTTATGAATGCACTGAACGAGTGTATTGAATTGGCACCTCTGCACAATCCTCCAAACATTATAGGAATTGAAGCATGCCAAAAGCTAATGCCTGGCGTTCCTATGGTTGGTGTGTTTGATACAGCTTTCCACCAAACAATGCCAAAAGAAGCGTACATATATGCACTTCCATATGAAATGTATGAGAAGTATAAAATTAGAAGATATGGTTTCCACGGAACATCCCATAAATATGTTTCTGAGAAAACAGCAGAATTCCTTGGCAAGCCTCTTTCAGAGCTTAAGCTTATCACTTGTCACTTAGGAAATGGTGCCAGTGTAGCAGCAGTGAATCATGGAGAGTCAATCGATACATCAATGGGCTTCACGCCATTAGAAGGCTTGGTAATGGGAACAAGAGCTGGGGATATGGATCCGGCTATCGTTACATTCCTGCAGGATAAGGAAAACCTAACTTCAGAAGAAGTAAACAACCTATTGAACAAAAAGTCAGGTGTACTTGGAATATCCAAAATAAGCAGTGACTTTAGAGATATAGAAGAAGCAGCTGGAAAAGGCAACGAAAATGCTCAATTGGCTTTGGATGTATATAACTATAGAGTTAAAAAATACATAGGAGCATACATGGCTGCTATGAATGGTGCTGATGCAATCATCTTTACGGCTGGTCTTGGTGAGAACTCTGATGTTGTAAGAGAAACAATCTGCAAGGATATGGATTTCTTGGGCATAAAGATTGATACCCAAAAGAACAAGGTAAGAGGCAAGCTTACAGACATATCAGCTGAAGGCTCAAAGGTAAAGGTGCTTATCGTACCTACAAACGAAGAGCTTATGATCGCAAGAGACACAAAGACTTTAATCAGCAAGTAGAAGCTTTTACTTAAAAAGCAGGCATTGCCTGCTTTTTCATTTTGCTTCATGATCAAAACAGAGAAAGTTAAAATTGTATGTAAAGCTTTTTTTCTTGACAAAATAATATTTGATTTGTATAATAAAATTTGTTAATTACATAGAGGTGGTCAAATGAAAATTAATATATCAAAAATTTCAAGGTGCGAGGGTATCAAAGAGAATTTTGATATTATCGATAACACTCAACATGAGTTGGTTTTTAACAATCAAACCTTCAAAACCTTGCCACCCTTGAGTGTAAGAGGATATGCGGTCAGCTATGAAGGAAAAATCGAAATCGAGTTTGAAATATTTTCAAAGGTGGAAATGCTCTGTTCCAGATGCATTGAGAACTATGTTGGAGATATTCACGTAAGCTCAAATCATATTTTTGTAAAGGAAGGCTTTCAGACAGATGAAGAGCAGCAGCTTTACAAAGGTGATGAAATAGATTTAACTGAAATAGTGTTGAATGAAATTACTGCAGAATTGCCTATGAAACCACTATGTACAACAGACTGCAAAGGACTTTGTCCTGTTTGCGGTAAAAACAAAAATCATGCAGAATGCGGCTGCAAAGCTGTAGAAATTGATTCACGACTGCAGGTTCTACATTTGCCAAAGAGAAGACACTCAAAATCCAGAAGAGACAAGAGAAGAGCTAATTGGAAGCTTATACTGCCAGGCTTGGTTTCATGCCCACAATGCCATGAACCAAAGCTGCCACATAGAGTATGTAAGTCATGCGGATACTACAAAAATAGGACTGTTATTTCTGTAGAAGAAAAATAAAGACTTATTTAATAACAGCTGTATATTATACGGCTGTTATTTTTTTATGCATATATTTTCAACTAGTGGACAAATTTGTTAGAATGGTATATAGGCTGATAATAATATTAGGCACAAGTAGTTGCTAACTATAATGAATTCAATAAGGAGGTACGTTTTAATTAGAATGAAGGGGTTAAATTTGGTATTCTAAAAAAAATAGTTGCATTAACAACCTAGTTTAATATATACTTTATATTAGCACTAGGTACTAAAACTAATTACTAAATTTAGGAGTGATGTACCGTGAGCAAAAAAGGAATGAGTAAAAAGGAAAGACAGACAGATTTACTGGATAAGCTCCATGCGAATCCTTTTGTGACAGATGAAGAGCTTTCCGAAGCGTTTAGCGTCAGTATTCAAACAATCAGATTAGATAGACTGGAGCTAGGCATCCCTGAATTAAGGGAAAGAATTAAAAATGTTGCAGAGAACAACTATTCAAAGGTTAAGTCCTTACATGGCAAGGAAATCGTAGGTGAGCTCATTGATCTTGAGTTAGGGAAAAGCGGCATGTCGATATTGGAAACAGACAGCAGCTTTGCCTTTGAAAAGACCGATGTAGTAAAAGGCCACCATATATTTGCTCAAGCAGAGTCCATAGCAATCGCTGTTATTGATGCCAATGTTGCATTAATCGGTGTTGCAAATATCAAGTACAAAAATCCTGTTTTTGCTGGAGATAAGCTGATAGCCAAAGCTGAGGTAACCAGAACCAGAGGGAATAAATATTTCGTATGGGTATTTATCAAGGTAAAACAGCTTGAGGTATTTAGAGGAAGGAGGATTAATGTATGAGAATAGCAATAGATGCAATGGGTGGAGATCATGCTCCAAAATCTGCAGTGGAAGGTGCAGTTCAAGCCGTTAAGGAATATGGTGTTGAGATTTGTTTAGTAGGCATTATAGATGAAATACATAAGTATTTAAGCGATGAAGATAAAAACAATAATAAAATCATAGTGATTGAGGCATCTGAAGTAATAAGCAATCATGATACGCCGGTAACAGCTATTAAACAGAAAAAGGATTCTTCCATGGTTGTAGGCTTAAAACAGGTAAAAGAAGGCAGCTGTGATGCTTTTCTTTCTGCAGGCAGTACCGGAGCTTTTTTGGCAGGTTCACTGCTTAAAGTAGGAAGAATAAAAGGAATAGACAGACCTGCTTTGTCACCTTTGATACCCACTACCAAGGGATTGTGCATGATTATTGATGCAGGTGCTAATTTAGATTGTAAACCAAAAAATTTGCAGCAGTTTGCTGTAATGGGCTCCATATACATGGAAAAAGTTATGGGTATTCATAACCCAAGAGTGGGATTGCTAAACGTCGGTACAGAGGAAGGCAAGGGCACTGAGCTTACAAAGCAGAGCTACGAGCTTCTAAGTCGGCTGAATGTTAATTTTATAGGCAACATAGAGGCTAGAGATGTTGCGGAGGGCATATGTGATGTTTGTGTGTGCGATGGTTTTGCTGGCAATGTTTTACTTAAAACCACAGAAGGTGTAGCTCAAGTGATTTTTGATATCCTAAAGGGCGTCTTTATGCAAAATGCAGTGACAAAAGTAGCTGCATTGATGCTGAAAAAGGGTCTGAAGGATTTCAAGAAAAAGTTTGACTACAAAGAAGTTGGCGGTGCACCTTTTATGGGCATTGACGGAATTATGATTAAAGCTCATGGCAGTTCAGATGCAAGAGCAGTAAAAAATGCAGTTAGGCAGGCAAAGTTATTATATGATAACAAATGTCTGGAGATAATAAGACAAGAAATTTCGAAATTGGAGGTTGATACTGTTGAGAATGCTGAATAAGCATGCCGGCATAATTGCCACTGGAAGTTATGTGCCGGAGAAAACATTAACAAATGAACATTTTGAGAAAACTGTTGATACAAACAGCGAATGGATCATTTCAAGAACAGGAATTGAGGAAAGAAGAGTAGCTGATGAAGCTACAGCTACCTCAGACTTAGCAACAAAAGCAGCACTAAATGCAATGCAAAAGGCGGGGATCACGCCGGAAGAAATAGATCTTATCATTGTAGCAACAGTTACACCGGACATGGCATTTCCATCTACGGCTTGTATTGTTCAGAAGAACATCGGTGCTGTAAACGCAGCCGCCTTTGATATTGAAGCCGCTTGCTCTGGTTTTATGTATGGATTGACAATTGCAGACAGCTTTGTCAGAACCGGAATGTATAAAAAAATATTAGTCATTGGAGCAGAAACGCTGTCAAAAATTGTTGACTATACAGATAGAAATACCTGTATATTGTTTGGCGATGGAGCAGGTGCAGTAATTATATCTGAGGTTGAAGAGGGTTATGGAATTCTGGCTTCTCATTTGGGAGCCAATGGTAGTGCAGGTCATCTGTTGACTTTGCCGGCAGGAGGTTCTAGAATGCCTGCTACAGAGCAAACCTTAAG
>JAQSYD010000149.1 GCA_029256325.1 Clostridia bacterium | reverse complement strand
AAGGTTCTTGCAACATATATGAGATTTGTTGGCGTAGAAGTTGTTGAGCTTGATTGTAAAGACGGTGTTACTGATATTGAAGCGCTAAAAGCTGCTGTTTCAAACACAACTGCTGGAGTTATCGTTCAAAGTCCAAACTTCTTCGGTGTTGTTGAAGACTTAACTGAAATAGAAAGTATAACGCACAGCAGCAAAGCAATGCTGATCGTTAACGTTATCGATCCGATTTCTCTAGGTATCCTTAAAACTCCGGGAGAATTGGGTGCTGATATCGTAGTTGGCGAAGGGCAAGCTTTTGGAAACAGCATGAGCTTTGGTGGTCCTTATCTTGGCTTTATGGCTGCAACAAATAAGCTTATGAGAAAGCTGCCGGGCAGAATAGTTGGAGAGACTACAGATGTAGACGGCAAGAGAGCTTTTGTATTGACTCTTCAAGCTAGGGAACAGCACATCAGAAGAGAAAAAGCTACTTCAAACATCTGCTCCAATCAAGCACTAAATGCTTTAATAGCTGCAATATACCTGACTACAATGGGCAAAAATGGTCTTAAGGAAGTTGCTCACCAATGTGCAAGCAAGGCTCAATATGCATATAATCAAATCATAGAAACAGGCAAGTTTAAACCTGCCTTCAACAAACCTTTCTTTAAAGAGTTTGTAGTTCAAGGCAACCGCAAGGCTTCAGAAATAAATGCAGAATTGCTTAAGCACAATATACTTGGCGGCTATGATTTAGTGAAAGATTATCCCGAAATGGAAAATGCTTTGCTTATCTGTGTAACAGAAAAGAGAACAAAGCAGGAAATAGATAAACTAGTTGAAATATTGAAGGGAATGTAGGAGGTGTAATGATGAGAGAATATACTGAATTGATATTTGAAGTTTCAAGAGAAGGCAGAATAGCATACACGCTTCCTGCATGTGATGTTCCGGAAACCTGCATAACATCTACTTTCCCTAACTCGATGCTTAGAGAAAAAGACCTTGAACTTCCAGAGGTAAGCGAAGTAGATGTAATTAGACACTATACTCAGCTTTCAATGAAAAACTATGGCGTTGATACAGGTTTTTATCCACTAGGCTCCTGCACCATGAAATATAATCCAAAGATAAATGAAGATATGGCTTCACTTTCTAAATTTACCGGCTTGCATCCATATCAACCGGAAGAAACAGCACAGGGTGCTCTTGAGCTTATGCACGGATTGGGCGGCATGCTTGCTGAAATAACAGGCATGGAGCAAGTGAGCTTACAGCCTGCAGCAGGTGCACATGGTGAATTGGCAGGTCTGATGATCATTAAGGCATATCACCAAAACAGAGGCGATAGCAAGAGAAATAAAATTATCGTTCCTGACTCAGCACATGGAACAAATCCAGCCAGTGCTTCAGTAGCAGGCTTTGACGTTGTACAGATTCCTTCCGATGAAAAAGGTGCTGTAGATATTGAGAGCTTAAAGGCTGCTCTGAATGATGAGATTGCAGGCTTGATGCTTACCAACCCAAGCACATTGGGATTATTTGAAAAGAACATAAAGGAAATTGCTGAATTGGTACACCAAGCAGGCGGTCTACTATACTATGATGGTGCAAACATGAATGCCATTATGGGCTATACAAGACCTGGAGATATGGGCTTTGACGTAGTTCACCTGAACTTGCACAAAACCTTCTCCACTCCTCACGGCGGCGGTGGTCCAGGAAGCGGACCTGTAGGGGTATCCAAGAAATTGGTTGACTTCCTTCCTGTTCCTGTTGTTGAAAAACAAGCAGATAAATATATATTGAACTATGATAGACCGTTATCCATCGGCAAAATGAAAAGCTTCTACGGAAATTTCGGTGTTATGGTTAAAGCTTATGCATATATCTTGACTATGGGTGCTGAAGGCTTGAAAAAAGCAAGCGAAATGGCAGTGCTTAATGCAAACTATATTAAAGAAAGATTGAAGAAGCATTATTATCTTCCAATAGATGACATATGCAAGCATGAATTTGTATTAAGTGGTTTAGGTCCTGATGTCCATGAGGTTACTACACTGGATATTGCAAAGAGACTTCTAGACTACGGTTATCATCCACCAACAATTTACTTCCCACTCATTGTTGATAGTGCAATTATGATAGAACCTACAGAATCAGAAAGCTTGGAAACAATGGATGAGTTCATCGATGCAATGATCAAAATAGCTGAAGAGGCAAAAACAAACCCAGAGCTTCTAAAATCAGCACCTCACAACACGCATGTCAGAAGGTTGGATGAGGTAAAAGCTGCAAGAACACCGGTACTAAAGTGGAGTAAATAGGAGAGTTCAATGGATAAAGATATTATTGTTATAGGGGGAGGTCCCGGTGGCTATGTGGCAGCTATAAGAGCTGCCCAGCTCGGGGCTGATGTTTGTATTATTGAAAGAGATCGAGTTGGCGGTACATGCTTAAACAGAGGCTGTATCCCAACGAAGGCTCTATGGAGAAATGCAGAAATATTAAATACACTGAAGCATATCAAAGAATTCGGTATTGATATTGATAGATACAGCATCAACGTCGAAGAAGTTCAAAACAGAAAGCAAAAGGTTGTAGATCAATTGGTTTCAGGAATTGAAAAGCTCCTGGAAGCTAATAAGATAGAGGTTGTCAATGGGAATGCCTCATTGAAGGATAAAAACACTGTTGCTCTTACACTTTCCGACGGAAGTACGAAAGAGCTTACAGCTAAAAATATCATCATTGCCACAGGCTCAAAAACTACCCTTCCACCTATTGAAGGTGCTGAGCTAGAGGGTATACTTACAAGTGATGAAATATTAAACTTCAAGGAAATTCCTAAACGCCTTACTGTAATCGGCGGTGGTGTAATCGCCATGGAGTTCGCAGGGATATTTGCTGCAATGGGCTCCGCTGTTACTGTAGTTAACCGTTCTGCAATACTCAAAAGAGTAGATACCGATATTGTAAAGAGGTTTTCAGTATCAGCTAAGAAAAAAGGCATCGAGATCATTACGGACTGTAAAATGGATAAAATAGAAAAGAGAAACGGGCTTTTCTATTTGCTCGGTGAAAACAAAAAAGGCAAGTTTGAAATAGAATCCGAAGCACTTTTGATTGCTACGGGAAGAGATCCAGTTTTAGAGGGCATTAACCTTGAAGGTATGAGTATAGAGTTCAGCAAAAGAGGAATTAAGGTTGATGCAAATTATGAAACAAATATAGAAGGTGTTTATGCAATTGGAGATGTAAATGGTAAGATTATGCTTGCCCATGCAGCATCTCATCAGGGAATTCATGTAGCAGAAAGAATCATGGGTGTTCAAAACAGCTCCCACTCCCCTGTGCCAGATTGCATCTTTGTATTCCCAGAGATTTCATCCGTTGGAATGACAGAGGATGAGGCTAAGGAGCAAGGAATAATCTACAACACCAGCAAATTTATGTTTGGAGCTAACGGAAAAGCTCTTTCTCTAGGAGAAGGAGAAGGATTTGTAAAGGTACTTTCCAACGAGCAAGAGGAAATCATTGGTGTTCATATCATGGGTCCTCATGCCTCCGATTTAATTCATGAGGGTACGCTTGCAGTTAGCACAAAGCTAAAAATCGATGATATTAAAAATACCATACATGCACATCCTACTTTATCCGAAGCTTTCCACGAGGCTATTTGCGGTCTTAAGGGCGAGGCAATACACATGGTTCAACCAAGAAAAAATAAATAAACTAAGCTTTACTGTGTTAATAGGAGGTTATATAATGTACGAAAATCTTAAGCTACAAGATCCGGAATTATTTAAGACCATCGAATTGGAAATAGAAAGACAATCCAGCAAAATCGAGCTTATCGCTTCAGAAAACTTTGTAAGCAAAGCCGTGATGGAAGCTATGGGTTCACACCTTACTAATAAGTATGCTGAGGGCTATCCAGGCAAGAGATATTACGGTGGCTGCGAATATGTTGATATGACAGAAAACATAGCTCGTGACAGAATGAAATCTCTTTTTGGTGCAGAGCACGCTAACGTACAGCCACACTCAGGCTCTCAAGCTAATATGGGTGTTTATATGGCAGTACTTACTCCTGGTGATACAGTACTGGGCATGAATCTTTCTCATGGCGGTCATTTAACTCATGGAAGCCCGGTTAATTTCTCCGGCAAGCTTTTCAAGTTCGTATCCTATGGCGTAGATGAAACAGGCTATATCAATTACGATGAAGTAAGAGCTATGGCGCTTGAGCATAAGCCAAAAATGATCGTAGCAGGAGCAAGCGCTTATTCAAGAATTATCGACTTTGCTAAAATCAGAGAAATATGTGATGAGATTGGCGCTTACATGATGGTGGACATGGCTCATATTGCAGGTCTTGTTGCAACTGGCGCTCACCCAAGCCCAGTACCTTATGCGGATTTCGTTACCACTACTACTCATAAGACCTTAAGAGGTCCAAGAGGCGGCGCTATCCTTTGCAAGGAAAAGTATGCCAAGGATGTTGACAAGACAATATTCCCCGGCATTCAAGGCGGTCCATTAATGCATATTATAGCTGCCAAGGCAGTATGCTTCAAAGAAGCAGCATCTGAAGAATTTAAGCAATATCAGCAAAGAGTTATCGACAATGCAAAGACTCTTGCACAAGCACTTTTAGATAGAGGCTTCAATCTTGTATCCGGCGGCACTGACAACCACCTCATGTTGGTTGACTTGAGAAACAAGGGTGTTACAGGCAAGGAAGCAGAGCATCTACTTGATGAAATAGGCATTACTGTTAACAAGAACACAGTGCCTTTTGAAACACAAAGCCCATTCGTAACTAGCGGTATCAGAATAGGTACTCCAGCTACTACTACAAGAGGCTTTGGCAAAGATGAAATGGTTGAGATCGCAGATATCATCAACTGGACTATAGAAAACAAGGATGGAGATCTTACTCCAGCTAAAGAAAGAGTTGCAGCAATCTGCAAAAAGTTCTAGACATACAAAAACCTATCTCAATAATACTTTGAGATAGGTTTTTATTTTCTGTATACAGCTTGTCACTCTGAGCTTGCGAAGAGTCATCAGATCCTTCGGTTCCTCAGGATGACACAACGATTGTTACTGTCTTTCATAGCAATGACCGGCACTGCCTCTTTATCTTTTGGTTATAAGCACTCTCCAAACCTCCGGCCCCTGCTCTAAATATTCATAATCATACTCATCCGGATAATCAATAGTAAATTTGTATTTAAGCAGATGCTGTAGGTCGTGGTCGTTTATCAGTTCCAGCTTTTCTGCTTCTATAAGATCCTCAAAGGTGGCCGCTACAGTAGGATATCTCACTATAGGATCAAGTTCTCTGATGTCTATTCTTCTTATTTCTGACATAAAACTACTTCACCTCAAAACACAGCTTTTGCATATAGTTTTAATTTATTCAATAGTTTTATACGACATTTTATAATAAGTTTTTTCTATTATTTTAATCCTTTAAAAAATGTCTTATGAATGGATGCATCACCCTGTATTTTTTATTTTTATCAATGTATTATTTTCAAAAATATGGAATTATTATTAAATAAATGGTAATATATTAATAGCTTTTAATTTTTTGTAACGGAGGAGCTTAATGAATAATAAATTTATTATATTACTACTTGTCCTGGCAATGCTTTTTGTAAGCTGTACAAACCAGAATGAACAAATAGTCACTATCAATAAAAGCATAGAAAAAGCTACCCCTATTACAGAACAAGTCACAAATGAAACAATAATGAAAAACTATATATCTAACTTTCTAGCCACAGGATATTCTAAATATTACATCATTAATAGCATCGAAAGTGATATTTTAAGCCAGGGCATTGAAAACGACAAATTTGAAGCAATTATTCACACCAATATGAACTGTAATAATCCATTAAAAAATCCTGATTCAATACCTTATATTCAGGAAGTTAAGGAAAAAGCATATAAGGAAAGTGATCCGGAAAAAAAACATATATTACAGCAGGAATACATGATCTTATACAGCGAATACTTAAAGTGTTTTGACAGCAATTATGCTTTTAAGCTGACCGCAGAGATGAAAGATAACAAAATAAACGAAGAGACCATCCAGCTTTTTATAGAAATCGATGCTGATAATGGCGTGAAATATGAACC
>JAQSYD010000013.1 GCA_029256325.1 Clostridia bacterium | reverse complement strand
TATGGTTTTGCCGTGCTGTGTGTGCTCAACTTCAGGATGGAATTGTACGCCATAAAGCTTCTTTGCCTGGTCTCCCATAGCTGCTACAGGACATGTATCTGTTGTACCTAATATTTCAAAACCCGTAGGAACTTCACTGACATAAATCGTATGACTCATCCAGCTTATACTTTTTTCAGGAACATCCTTAAATATCTCTGAAGGCTTTAAGCTCATTTCTGTCTTGCCGTATTCTCTCTTTTCAGCTCTATCAACCTTGCCGCCTAACATATAAGACATCAACTGCGCACCATAGCATATGCCAAGTACCGGTACGCCAAGTTCAAATAGCTCTTTTTCGCACTTTGGCGCTCCTTCTTCATATACGCTTGCAGGTCCGCCAGTAAAAATTATTCCTTTTGGATTTTTAGCCTTCACCTGTTCTACACTGATATCATAAGGTACTACCTCGCAGTATACCTTTGCTTCTCTAACTCTTCTCGCTATCAGCTGATTATATTGACCGCCAAAATCCAAAATCAACACTAGTTCTTTATTATCCATTTTTATACCTTCCCTTTTACAGCATTTTATATTTTATTCACCCTAAGCGCAGCATTGCCATTCTAAGTGCAAGGTCGAATCTTACTAACTTTTATAAGATTCTTCACTACGTTCAGAATGACATGTAATTATGCTTACACAATACTACAGACTGTAGTTTGGAGATTCTTTCGTTATTTGAATATCATGGGGATGACTTTCTCGCAGACCTGCTGCAGTAACTCTTATAAATTGTCCGTTCTTTTGCAAGTCCTCTATGGTATGTGTACCGCAGTAGCCCATTCCTGCACGAAGACCTCCAACAAGCTGATAAATGGTATCCGATAAAGCGCCCTTAAATGGAACTCTGCCCTCAACACCTTCCGGCACCAGCTTTTTAGCATCCTCTTGGAAATATCTGTCCTTGCTGCCCTCTGCCATGGCTCCTAGTGAACCCATGCCTCTATATACCTTGTAGCTTCTGCCTTGATAAATTTCTTTGTGTCCCGGACTTTCCTCAGTGCCTGCAAAAAGGCTTCCTATCATGATTACACTAGCACCTGCCGCAATTGCCTTTGGCAAATCCCCGCTGTATTTTACGCCGCCATCCGCGATGATAGGCACACCATGCTTTTCTGCTTCCTGCGCACAGTCATAAACCGCTGTAATTTGCGGTACGCCAATTCCTGTTACGACTCTGGTAGTACAAATTGAACCGGGTCCTATACCAACCTTGATTGCATCGGCACCGGCTTCTATAAGCTCCTTGGTAGCTGCAGCAGTGGCTACATTTCCTGCTATTACCTGAATACCGGGGTAGGTTTGCTTGATGCTTCTTACGGCATCAATTACACCCTTGGAATGTCCATGGGCAGTATCTAAAACGATGACATCCACCTTTGATGCTACCAATGCAGCGACTCTTTCCATTAAATCAGCAGTAACACCAACCGCAGCTCCTGCCAAGAGTCTTCCACCTGAGTCCTTTGCAGAATGCGGATATTGTATGGTCTTTTCGATATCCTTAATCGTGATAAGGCCTTTTAAATAGCCTTGCTCATCCACCAAAGGAAGCTTTTCTATCTTATGCTTTTTAAGCACTTCCTCTGCTTCCGCTACACTGGTTCCTACAGGTGCAGTTACCAGCTTATCCTTTGTCATAACCTCATCTATTTTTCTGGAAAAATCAGTCTCAAATCTTAAATCACGATTGGTCAGTATCCCTACCAGCTTGCCCTTTTTATCCGTGATAGGCACTCCTGATATCTTATATCTCTCCATCAATTCCATGGCATCAGATATAATATTATCAGGTGAAAGATGGAAAGGATCCACTATAACGCCATGCTCAGATCTCTTTACCTTGTCCACCTCCATAGCCTGTTTTTCTATGGACATATTCTTATGAATAATGCCAATTCCGCCTTCTCTGGCAATAGCTATGGCTAGTTTAGCCTCTGTAACAGTATCCATGCCTGCTGACATTAAAGGTATATTAAGCTTAATTTTTCTGGTAAGATATGTGCTTACATCTGTGTTTTTAGGCAGTATTTCTGATTTAGCAGGTATTAAAAGCACATCATCAAAGGTAAGTCCTTCCTTTAGAAATTTCTCCATTGTTTTTCACTCCTTATGTAAAATCAATAAATTTTAATTGCATATTTTAATTTATGCAATATTTGCAAAAGTTAAACAAAAAAGCGGCATAAGTGAATTATGCCGCCAAATAGCAATAAATCACTCATAGTCACACAATTTACGGCTGTGTGGTAGAAACTTTCGGACCCTATTACCGAACATATATGAGCTTTTTTTTAGTTGTTATTGCTAATTAGTATATTTAATTGTACCTAATTTGTCAATGTGTTTTTGTTTTGTTTGCCTCACTTAAAACTTCATTAAAAACCTTTGCAATGGATAAGGAATTTGCTTTAGCTATTCTTTTGCAGTCTTCATATTCAGGTTCTACCTTAATCGGCATTCCATCAAGCTTGCCAATTTTACAATGTACAATATCATTAAAAACCTTTATTTCAATAAAATCTCTCTCCAGAATATCTCGATCCATCCGCTTATACCTTACGCCAAAGGTGCTTGTATGAGTCAGGAGCATTTGAGTAAGCTCCTGCTGTTTTTCTGGGGAGCATAATATAGAAAGCTTTATGCCCGGTCTGTTTTTTTTCATATGTATGGGTGTAAAATAAACATCAAGGGCTCCAGCCTCCAATAAAAGGTCCATGACATAACCCAATTGTTCTCCAGTCATATCATCAATATTTGTATCTATTTCTATCACTTGATCAGTGATCTTTTTTTTTTCGTTGTAAAGATACACCCTCAACACATTTGGTTTTTCGTAGGTTTTCTTGCCCAACCCATAGCCTATCTTTTCTATAGTCATGTCTCCACTATCATCAAAACTGTCAGCCAGCGCTTTAATGATACCCGCTCCTGTAGGTGTTACCAACTCAAATTTTACGTCAGTAAAGTACACCGGAACATCCTTTAATATTTCCAAACTGGCTGGTGCAGGCAGTGGGAACATGCCATGCTGACATTTTACAAAGCCCTTAGACAAAGGAATCTTCGAGAAAACAATCTTATCGGGTTTTAATGCATCTATACAAATAGCGGCTCCCACAATATCAACAATGGAGTCCACCGCTCCTACCTCATGGAAATGTACTTCCTCCAGCGGCTTGCCATGTATTTTACCTTCAGCCTCACCGATCACTGTAAAAATCCGCTTGCTTAGATCTTTAACGTTTTCATTTAAGGAGCTGTCCTCAATCATTGAAACGATGCTTTTGTAGCTTCTATGTTCATGTTCATGACTATGATCGTGTACATGGGCCACAGCAGCTTCATCATGACGGTGATGAT
The DNA here is from genome assembly GCA_029256325.1 of Clostridia bacterium. Lineage (GTDB taxonomy): Bacteria > Bacillota > Clostridia > Lutisporales > Lutisporaceae > GWB2-37-7. Next base: position 25,418 of record JAQSYD010000013.1, on the reverse strand, counting down.
GATTATGTTCATGATGATGATGATGATCATGCTGATTATCATGATGATGCCCTTCCTCTTCATGATGCAATACAACATCAACAAGAGTTCCCATAATACCGTTTTTCAGCTCTTTTTTTATATCAAAATGGTATTCATCTTCCAGCTTTAAAGCCTTCAAGCTTTCAAGCAAATGCGCCTGACTTACACCCAGATCCAACAGCGCTCCCAAAGTCATATCTCCGCTTATTCCTGAAAAGCAGTCAAAATATAATACCTTCATATGTAAACCTCCCAAAACTTATCTTTTGTTTATCATGCTAGCCAAGAAACCTGAACCAAAGCCGTTGTCAATGTTGACGACAGAAATTCCACTGGCACAGCTGTTTAACATGGTTAACAACGCTGATAAGCCTCCGAAATTTGCTCCATAGCCTATACTGGTAGGAACGGCAATAACAGGACAATCCACGAGACCTGCCACAACACTGGGCAAGGCTCCCTCCATACCGGCTACTGCCACAATTACATTGGCATCTTCCAGCTTGTCTGTATTCATGAGAAGTCTGTGTATGCCTGCCACACCTACATCATAAAGCCTTACCACATGATTGCCGTAAAACTCTGCTGTAACGGCTGCCTCTTCTGCCACAGGTATATCAGAGGTCCCCCCTGTAGCAATTACAATCTTGCCAATGGCATCCTGTTTCTCTTCTCTATCTACTGTAATGATTCTTGCTGTTTCATAATACCTAGCATCGGGTATTCTTTCTTTTACCGCTTGGTAGGTTGCCATATCGGCTCTCGTACCCATTGCTTTTCCATTGTAAGCTAACAGCTTTTCAAATATGGAAGCACTTTGTTCCGGCGTTTTTCCTGCGCAGTAGATGACTTCTCCCTTTCCCGTTCTCAGCTTTCTATGATGATCGATCTTAACATACTCCATATCCTCATAAGGAAGCTTTTTTAGCTGCTTTACAGCTTCCTCAGGCTGCAGTTCGCCATTCTTTACATGATCCAAAAGCTTCTTTATAAACGCTTCATCCATAGTTAACCCCCCATACTCTTATTTCTAAACTTTATAGATATTAAAAAGTTAATACTTTTAAATAGAAAATAACCACAATAATGCTGGTAAGTATTATTTTAGCACTATTGCCTAACAAATAGCCAATAAAAACCGCTATGCCAGACTTTACTGCGCTTTTCATTTCCTTTCCAAAATATAGCTCACCTAATATTACACCTAAGAGCTGTCCAATGATCAGCCCCGGAATGCTAAAAACAATAAGTCCAATAACACCAAGTACCACACTTCCAATCAGACCATATTTCGAGGCGCCATATTTCTTCGCTGTAAGCAGACTTGCAATATAATCTATTCCCGCAGCGAGGGCAGCTAATGCTGCAAATAATATGATATAGCCAATGGAAATCACCTGAAAATTTGTAACCCAGGCATAAAGCAGGGTTCCTGCAAATACTAGCCATGTCCCGGGAAGAACCGGAACAAAGATTCCTACCAATCCTACCAGTATGACAATGGTGGTTATTGCTAAAAAAAGTATATTCATCATTTCACCGGCCTTAGCTTTTCTTTATTTTAGGCTTATTAAGGTATTCTGTTGATTATATCATAAGCATCGTGTGTTATTGTTATGAAAGACAGTAACAATCGTTGTGTCATCCTGAGGAACGGTCGGATCTTAAGACTCTTCGCAAGCTCAGAGTGACAAGCATTGCTTTGGTTTACCGTGGTGTGGGTAACACATGTTAATTCTGAGCATAGCGAAGAATCTTAAGCTATGGATTCTTCACAGCATGATTCTGCGTATAAACCATCACCACTTATATTTTGTATATTCAAATAGCTTTATTCAATAATCCTGATAATATCTCCCGGTCTGACGGTACCTTCCTTGAGTACTTTTGTAAATATTCCGTCCGTAGGCATAACACAGTTTCCTACTTGGTGGTATATGGCACATTTCGTATGACATTCCTTGCCTATTTGAGTAACCTCTTGTATGGTTTCACCTATTTCCAGCTTCGTTCCTACTGGAAGCTTATAAAGCTCTATACCTTCTGTCGTAAGGTTTTCTGCAAACTTGCCTGTACAGAGTCCCTCAACGCCCAAAGCTTTCATTTTATTAATGCTTTCAATACCCAATAGACTTACTTGTCTATGCCAATTCCCTGCATGGGCATCCCCTACCAAACCATGTTCAATCTTAAAAAACCCTTCTCCTATTGTTTTTTTAGGCACTCCCTTTTTCTCACTAATATTGATCGCTATTACCTTTGCTTCCATGATATTCCCTCCTTAAATTTTTATCCTCCAATACGATACATGTCTCTTTCAATAGGTTTGTTGCTTTGGCAATTCAGATTATGCTGAAGAGGCTTTTGAAGAATCGCTTCCTTGATGATTTCCTTTAAGCCTTCTCCCTTTTTCAGCACTTCTTTAATATCTATTTCTTCCTCTGTATGCAGACAAGGCTTAAGCTTACCATCTGCAGTCAGCCTTATTCTGTTGCAGCTACCACAAAAAGAGTGACTTATAGGGTTAATAAGACCTACCTTGCCTTTTGCGACCGGCAGCTTGTAATATTTAGCAGGACTGCTGGGGTCATTGCTTTGAATAGGCTGCAAGTCATTAACTCTGTTTAATATCTCTGTATTAGAAATAAAGTGTTTTTTTGCCCAATGTCCCGCTTGACCTATAGGCATAAGCTCTATAAAACGCACGTCAATATCTCTATCTATCGTTAAATTCACAAAGTTTTCTATTTCATCATCATTAAAGCCCCCAATAAGCACTGTATTCAGCTTAATTGGCATCAATCCCGCTTTTTCTGCAGCATGAATACCTGACATCACATCACCCAAGTCCCCCCCTCTGGTAATGTAGCTGTATTTTTCTGCATTCATTGTGTCCAAGCTTATATTGACTCTATCAAGGCCTGCTGACTTAAGTTCTTCAGCATACTGCTCCAATAAAACACCGTTGGTGGTCATCGCCAGCTCCTTGATGCCCTGCAGCTTGGCAATCTTTTCAATTAGCTCGGTTAAGCCCTTGCGAATTAAGGGTTCTCCCCCTGTAATACGAACCTTGCTGACACCAAGTTCAGAGCAAGCCTTTACTGTCTCGTAGATTTCCTCCAATGTCAGTATATCGCCATGCTCTTTCTTGCATATTCCCTGCTCTGGCATGCAATACATACAGCGCAGGTTGCAGCGGTCAGTAACTGATATTCTCAGGTAATTTATATTGCGCCCTAGAGTATCCCTCATATTTTTCCCCCGCTCTCCTATAGTTATATATTAGCGGGCAGACACACGGGTCTGCCCCTACGAATTATTCATTTATATATACAATCTCTCCCGCTGATTCCAAGGAATATCCGCCCAGCGTATCCAATTCCTGCGCAAATTCATCTGATTTCAGCTTCTGTATAAATAATTCTATCATAGGCAAATTCAGATGGCGAACCGGTATAGCAAAGTCATATTCTTCATTTCCTACCGGTATAAAGTCCAAATGCATCGCCTTGGCAGCCGACAGTACCCCTAAGCCTGCATCTGCACTGCCTGAAGCTACAGCTGCAGCTACTGCCATATGTGTTGTCATCTCTCGTTCATAACCGGTGATATTGTCTCCTGATATTTCCTTTTGCAGCAGCATATAGTCAAGCAATATTCTTGTGCCGGCTCCCTTTTGCCTATTTACAAACTGTACATCCTCACGTGTCAAATCCTTAAAGTCCTTGATGTCCTTTGGATTACCCTTTTTCACCATGATGCCTTGTACTCTCTTGATACCCTTTATCAACGCCATTTCCACATTTGGCAAATATCTTTTCACGTAATCCACATTATATCTGCCTGTGGCTTCATCCAACAAATGTATTGGAGCAATATGGGTTTCTCCTCTTCTTAAAGCCATAATTCCTCCCATACTTCCTACATGGGCAGAAGATAGGCTAAAGTCTGAATTATGCTGATGAATAAGATTTGCCATGATATCCATGGCAATATCATGACTGCCAATAGAAACTATGGTATTATGGATCTCTTGAATATTTTTCAGCAGCTCTATTTTTACTGTTTCGCCGCCCTCAACCCCCTCTGAATTCTGGGGTATCACCAAAATACCATCAGCTCGAACAAGAGACATCGTAGCACCTGCTCCTCTGCTTAAAGGGGTCGCTATCAGTTTATTGTCTACCATACCTAGCTTTATGCGCACATATTCTCTATGCTTCAGCGAGGAAACCACTCTTTTGGACAACACGGCTTCTGCTGTATCCATTGTGGGAATCGGCTGTCTTACAAAGCTTTTTATGATGGGTTTTGCAAAATTCTCAAATACAAAGTAGGCAGATACGGGGTATCCGGGTATTCCAATAACGGGCTTATCTTGCACGATTCCCAATATAGCCGGTTTCCCCGGTTTCGTTGCAATTCCATGCACCAGAACCTCTCCCAGCTCTGCAATAAGCTTCACTGTGTAGTCCTCAGAACCGGCTGAAGAACCCGCGTTTATGATCACCATGTCATTTTCCTGTACCGCCTTCTGTATACCTTCCTTCAAAAGGAGATAATCATCGGGAATAGGTTTGTATCGGTTGGCTTCTCCGCCATATTCCTTCACTAAACCCTCAAACATTCTGGAGTTTGACTCAATTATTTTACCCAGCTCCAAAGGTTCCCCCGGCTCTATGATTTCAGTACCGGTAGGTATCAACCCCACCTTGGGCTTTTTATACACCTGAACGGTATTCACCCCACCAGCCAGCATAGCTGCTATATCCACAGGCCTTATACTGTGATTAGCGGATATGATCATTTCATTGGCTACAATATCTTCTCCAATGGGACGTATGTCCTGCCAGGGTGAAGCAGCTTTGATAATTTCAACGGTGTTGTCATCTATTACAACAACATCCTCAATCATGATGACGGCATCATAGGGATCCAATATCGGATCTCCCGTATCTACATATATAAAGTCAGTCATAATTTTAAGCCTGATAGGGTTGGTTTCAGAAGCAGCGAAAGTAGCTTTTGCTTTAACTGCTATGCCATCCATGGCTGATGCATTATAGTTAGGCGAGGAAACCAATGCAAAAATTGCTTTAGCTGTCACTCTTCCCAAGGAGTCAAAAGTGCTTATTTCCTCTTCCGAGCGCTTACCCAAGCAAGGCTTTAGTCTTTCTGTCATAAGGGCCAAAGCCTTTTCTACTTCCATATTCGAAATATATATATTCCTATCCAGTCCACTCATTTTACTTCCTCCTCATCTAATGTTAAAGCAATTCTACCATTACAGTTTCACCCTTGCTGATGCCTTCCTTGTTATGAGGAATTCTCACAAAACCCTGAGCTCTCGAAACAAGAGAAATAGCGCCTGATTTGCCATGCAGCGGTATTGCTGCATATCCATTTTCCGTTTGTTCCAGCTCAACCATTTGGAAAGTTTCCTTACCTGGAGAGGAATGCACATTAACACTGCAAACGGCCGGAATTTGAAGCTTGAAGTTTTCTTTGTTCATCAGTCTGGCCATGAAGTGACCAATTAGCACCTTAAAAACTATAACCGCTGAAACCGGGTGTCCTGGCAGTCCAAAAAGAGCTTTTCCCATTGCTTTTCCAACAATGGTGGGCTTTCCAGGCTTTACTGCCATGCCATGAACAAATACCCCAGGTTCTCCCATGGATTCTATGACCTTAGCGGTTACATCCTTTGTCCCAACAGAGCTGCCGCCGGATATTATGACAATATGATTATCGATCAGTGCCGCTTCTACCGCAGACTTCAATAACTCATATTCATCCTTGATTACGCTTTTAATGGTAACAGCGGCCCCCATTTCCTCCAGCATAGCTGCAAGTGTATAGGTATTGATATCTCTAACCTCTCCATATTGTATCTCTCCAAAGGGATCGGCAATTTCATCTCCTGTAGATATGACTGCTGCTTTGGGTTTCTCAAAAACCGTTATCTGTCTTATTCCGGCAGCCGTTAAAACGCCTATATCCTGAGGTCTTATCTGCTTGCCTTTATGTATCAGTTGATCTCCTTTTGATATATCATCACCGATTTTTATAACGTTTTCTCCCGGTGCTGTTGAGGAATAGGCTGCTATGGTACTGCTATCCATTTCCTCTATATGTTCAATCATGATTACGGCATCGGCACCCTTCGGCACCATACCGCCTGTTGGCACATAAGCGGCCTTTCCCTTGCTTATTACAATATCTGTTGATTTTCCCATTTCCACCTGACCTATTACGTCAAGAAAAACCGGTATACTGTCAGTAACCCCAAAGGTATCGGAGGCTACAATGGCATAACCATCTACAGTGGATCGATTGAAATCCGGTATGTTGTATTGCGAAAAAGTATCTTCTTTCGCAGTTCTACCCACAGCCACTTCAATATTGATTACTTCACCTTTCAGCTCTATATCTCCAAAATGATATTCCATCTTCTCCAACACTTGCTGTATCGTATCTACCTTAAGCAGCTTCATCGCAAACTTCCTTTCTATATGTTATTTTATCTTTGTAGACAGCTCTTGCTCCAAAAAATCTCCTGTGTAGTCTTCATTTACCTTTGCCAGTATTTCACTTACGCTTCCCTGTTCTGCCACCTTGCCCTCCTGCATAAAAACAGCTTGGCTGCATACCCTGTGCAGTTGTCTTATATTGTGAGTTACCAGCACTACAGTCGTATGATTGATGTGGTTTATATACCTGATTGCATTTTCCATAAGCTGCATAGTTTGAGGATCTATATTTGATGTAGGCTCATCTAAGAGCAATAGCTTAGGTTCAAAAACAATAGCCCTTGCCAGCGCTACCTTTTGCATTTCTCCTCCTGATAGGGTGCGTGCATTTTGGTGCATAATCTCCTGCAGCTGCAATAGTTCAATCATTTTTTCTGTTTTACTTTTTATTTCATCCGCTGCTATGTTTCTAAGCTTCAACGGATAGGCTATATTGTTGTACACATCTGTATTTATTAAGTATGGCTTTTGAAAAACCAAGGTCATAGCCTTATATATCTCATTATTTATTTTCTGTCCTTCTATAAGTAGGGCACCGGTATATTCGTTATCCAAGCCTGCTATTATTTTCATCAAGGTGCTTTTACCGGAGCCATTGGGGCCAATTATTCCAGTCACTATTCCAGCTTTGATGTCAAACTGCTCAATGTTTAGGACCGTTTTATCCCCATATTTCTTTGTGATATGATTTAGAGTAATGTTCATATTAAACCACCTTTTGACCATGATATAAAATACTGTTTATGATGAAGGATAAAGCCAGCAGTACCAAACCTATGGCTATGGCTTGCGAATAATCCCCCATGCTCTGCAGCATTGCAATACTGGTTGTCATGACTCTAGTATGTCCCTTAATATTACCCCCTACCAGCATAACTGCGCCTACTTCAGATATCGCTCTTCCAAATCCTGATACAATAGCTGCCAAAATATCCGCCTTAAGCTCAAACAAAAGCAATGCCAAGGCCTGCCTCTTGTCAGCACCCAAGGTATGGGCAACCTGCTTGATGCTCTGACCCTTTTCCCTTGTACTGTTATAGGTAATGCCCATGATGATGGGTGCTACCAAACATACCTGTGCAATAATCATGGCAGTTGGTGTAAATAAAAGCTCCAGTTCCCCCAAAGGGCCTCTTCTGGCTAGTATAAGGTAAACAAACAAGCCTGCTATCACCGGCGGCATACTCATAAAGGTATAAAGAAATCTAATTAAAGTCTTTTTAAATCTAAACTTCTTTATACCTGTTAAAATACCGAGTGGGACAGCAATGATGGTGGCTATAAATGTAGACATGATGGTAATATAAAGTGTCAATAGGATGATTCCGAATATTTCTTTATCAAAGGATAAAAGCAGCTGAATGGCTTCCCAAAAGCCTTGAATGATATAATCCATATATTCTCTCCTTTGTATGCAAAAAAGCAATCCAAAAAAGGATTGCTTTATCAATATCAAATCAGCATTTCCTTTCCAAACGGGAGGCAGGGAAATTTCTCTCCATACCCATGGGCTGCGGCTTCATGGGGAATCCTTTAGAAGCTGCGGCTCGGAAATTTTTGTATTTCTTCAATTATATATTAAATCAACCTATTTTACCATAATCTTTTCTTAAAGCTGCTTTTCATTATATTCTCCATACCGACCTCATAGTCCTTCCAGCACATTCAAATCCTGTTGGGTGTTTATATTGGCAAACATGCGCCAGTCAGGGCTAAAGCTTCTGGCTTCTGCCTCCTCTATATAATGAACTTGTGCATTTTCCAGCATACTGCTAATTTTCTTAGTTTGTACTTTATATGCTTGTTCAATAAGTAAAATTACATCTTTTGAATAAAAAGCGTTAAAGGGCTCCAGCCAATCTCCAAAACGAGTTATTACAGCCTGTGGACCGTAGCTCTCTTTATTGATGCGTTTTAACATATGCAGAATATAAGCTTGATTGATATTAGGCATATCACAAGCGATAAAGTAGCTGAATTGACTTTGTGCTGCCTTTAATCCGGCATGTATGCCTCCCATAGGTCCAAAGTTCTGCAGCTGATCCTTTGTTATTTCGCATGCACAATCTTTATATAGCTCCGGCTTGTTGGTAACTATGATAATTTCACTGAAAATGTTCTGCAGTACTTGTATTTGCTGCTCAATAAGCCGCTTGCCATTTAACTTTATATACTGCTTGTCAAAGCCCATTCGACTGCTATTACCTCCTGCTAAAATTACTGCAGTACCTGTAAGCATAGCTGTATCACCCCTATTTCTTGCTTTGCCAGCAAGAATCAATATATTTTGTGTTCTTTGTCTAATCTATATAGATGATTTCACCAACTATTTTTTGATCTATATGCAAAATCCCTACAGAATGTCTTGGTTGAAATCTTCTTTGCGTCGCAGAGCCCGGATTAAAAAATAAGATGTTGTTAATCACCTCATTGTGCGGAATATGACTGTGTCCGTATACAATACAATCCACGTCATCATCTATGAATTCTCCATAAGCATTCATGTAAGTTTTTCCCCTGCTTACGCCATGGGTCATGCCTATCTTTTTACCGCCAACTGTAATCAACTTGCGCGTTCCATACTTTTTATATATTTCATAGCTGTCATTATTACCGGATACTGCATATACGGTGGCTATAGTCTCCAGCTGCATCAGCACCTCATCTATCAGTATATCCCCCGCATGCAATATAAGGTCCACTCCTTCAAAGGCCTTGAAAACCTCATTAGGAAGCAGCTTGTCAGGGCTTTTTATATGTGTGTCAGATATTACACCTATTTTCATAATGCCTCCAAAAGTAAAAAAGGGCAGGCATGGAAACCTGCCCCTACAATATTATATTATTTCGTCGGTTTGTTCCGGATGGTGTTGGCTCTCGCTGTATGCCTTAATTGCAAACAATAAATACAGCCCCGCTATTGCTGCATATATCATAAAGAAAATAATCTGCGGAATCGGCAATCCTGCAATATCTACCAACAAATCTATTAACATGGGAAGTGTAAGTGCATATATGCTAAAATTCAGTAAATGCTTATATTTTAAGTCCGTATTTAAGCTAGAGCTGATAGCCAAACCAATTAAAGCGAGTATAACCGCAAAAATCAGCTGCCCCGCCACTACAAAAACAAACCAAATAAGCATTGCTATCAAAACCAGCCAGCTAAAACTAGGAAGAAGCTCTATCAGCTTTTCCTTGTCAAATTCAGCATCTTTCATATCTGCAAAATTCAATGTCTGCTGCTGTATGTTGTTTTTTATATGTACAGCATCCTCTGTAATTAATATTCCGCTGACGGCTCCCTGCAGTACCTTTTCATCCACAGCCCCTGTAGTATCTATAACAAATAATTCATTTGTACTGCTGCTTACATAGAAAGGCATTTCTCCTTCGAAGCTAAACTTGCCGTTCTTTAATTCAAATTCCGGCATATTTTGACTCACCTCAAGGGCAGTTTGCTCCATCACACTTTTAACCAGCAGATAATTTCTCACTGTAAGCATCGAGTATATGATGAAAAGGAGTAAGAACAAGTATAAAAAGCTTTTTGCAAACCTGTTATCCTTTATATGTTTGTAAAACTTAAAGTCTATAACACTTTCTTTAACCTGATAGAAAAAATTCACTTTATTTATCCCTCCACACCTTTACAATATAATCCATTATAATTATATCAGTTAAACCTATTGGAGTAAATATATGCACCTATGCGTCCAAGCCGATTATATTAATTTGCCTGCCGCATTTTGTGCATTGATCCTCATCAAGATGCTCAACGATAATTCCTCCCATCCTCCTCAAAAGCAAGGCTCCACAGCCAGGACAAATGGTGTTGGAATCCGCTCCTGCGGCATTACCAATATATACATAATCCAAATGCTCTGAAGCAGCCTCTTTTAATCTCTTTATTGTTTCCAAAGGTGTAGATGGTGCTGACATCTTGTATTGAGGATAATATCTGGTCAAATGCAATGGTATTGATGGATTTATGCCGCTTAACCAATGTGCAAGCCCTTTAATTTCCTCCAAGCTGTCATTATATCCGGGTACGATTAGGGTCGTTATTTCTATATGCACTTTATCAGCTGCTGTTTCAACTGTCTTTTGGACATCCTGCAGTGTGCCTCCGCAAATTTCTTTATAGTATTTTTCATTAAAAGCCTTTACATCTATGTTCATGGCATCTGTATACTGCAGCAGCTCCAGCAGTGGTTCCTGCGAAATGTACCCGTTAGACACAATGATATTCTTCAGGCCCTCTTGCTTTATCATAGCTGAAGTCTCCAATATATATTCAAACCATACATTGGGCTCATTATAGGTATAAGCTAAGCCTATGCATTCTTCTTCACTTCTGCATAAATTCAGCAGGTATCGCGGTTCAACGAATCTTGTCTCTGCATCCTGATGTGCGATATGATAGTTTTGACAAAAGCTGCAGGTAAAATTGCAGCCGATGGTTCCTATGGACAATACATATTTACCGGGGTAGTAGTGATATAAAGGTTTCTTCTCCATGGGATCCATGGCAATGGCAGAAACTCTGCCGTAGTTTTCTGCATAGAGCTTGCCCTCAATATTCTTTCTTACTCTGCATATTCCTTTGCTGCCCTCTTTCACTCTACAGCCATGAGGACACAATTCACACTGTACAACTTGATTTTCAAGTTTTCTATAATACATCGCTTCTTTAATATTTTCCATAAAAGCACCTCCCAGGTCTACTTGTGCCTGATTACTTCAAAGCGTTCCATGCTATAGCTTTCACCCTTTAATATACCTGCCTTCTGCAGTACTATTCCCAGCTGTTCTTCTACGGTATCTGCACCTTCCAAATTCGGAAGCAGTAATCCTGATTTATAACCGCTGCGCACAATTACGCCATATTTTCTCACATCCAGCTGATCAACACTTTCTATAGCCTCCGGCTTCATCAGTACATCTACAGAATACTGCAGCTCCTCCAGTTCATTCTTTTCAACAGGATAGAACCTGGGATCTCCGGTGCCTGCACTAACCGCATTCTGTACTATTTCCTGTGCAATGCTGTCTGCCGTTGGAGATATGGTCCCTATGCAGCCTCTCAGCTCACCGTGCTTTTTGAGAGATACAAAAACGCCCGCTTTATTTTGCAGCATTTCCTGTGGAAGGTTATTTGGCATGCTGGGTCTTTTGTTTTCTTTGATATAGCTTTCCAAGGCAAGTCTTGCCAAGGCTACATATGGATCTTCATTTTTACGGACTTCTTCAAGTTTTCTTTTCTTTTCATTTATATATCTTTCAAGTATCTCTGAGTTTTCACCTATACCCTTATCGCAGTCCAAATGAAGCTGCGCAACACAATAACCTACCCCAAAGGGTCCTTCATAGGATAGGATCTCACCTTTAGGGGAGCAGCCGTCCAGAATCCCATAGATAATCACAGTGGACCTTAATCCACATTCACCAGCTCCTTCGGTCAAGTCGCAATCCATATTTAGCAGTCTATTTACATCCCCTTGTTTGATTACATCAACATATTGTTCATCGAACTCCCTGCCCTTTGGATTGTAGCCTGCGGGAGCTTCTTTTGTGAGTCGGTGAGATAGATCCCCGCTGCATAGAATTATTGTTTTTCTATTCAATTTTTCTATTGCTTGACGTATTGCCATGCCAAAGCGGTAATGATCCTGATGAGGCAGCATGCTATAGTTGATATGCACCAGCTTAAAGCTTTGATATTGTTTATGTATAAAATATAAAGGGACTAACGCCCCATGATCTATTTCATCCGCAAATTGATAGGTCTTTCTCATTTCCTTATCTAAAGAAATTGCAAAGATATCACTATGTTCAAGACGATGTAATATCTCTTCAACCAGCTCCAGATCATTATCCAACTCAAGCTTCACTTGCGGTGCTCCAAAGTTGGCAAAGCTGCCATATAATCTGGCATCACCACTAATCGTCAACGCATCAGACAGCATATTCCCATGAGGTGTAATAATCAATATGGTTTCAGGCTTTAGCGCTGCAATTCTTCTTGCTGCTTCTTGTGCTGCATTTATAGTAGCTTGTGCCATCCTTTCATGACCCTTGCCCACCTCTGCTACTATAATAGGCGGATGCGGAAATATAAATGCCCCTTTGATACTGCTCATGATTTACACCATCCTAACAATTCAATATGTAAAATATAGGTTATTCATAGTATTTTATCCTTTAAGCTCCTTAATAATGCATATCTATTTTTGTAAAACCCCAGTAAAAGAAAGAATGGGCGGAAGTGAATCTGCCCATTCTTTCTTTTACATATCAAATACTTTATCTAATCTAGTTAATTGAAACACCTTCATTACTTGAGGCTTTATATTAATAACCTTCAAGCTCCCACCTTTTTCTGCACATCTTTTATATACAGATACCATGACGCCAAGTCCGGAGCTGTCAATAAACTCACAATCTTTAAAATCCAAAACATAGTTGATATTACCTAAATTTATAAGCTCATAGGCCTGTTCTCGAAATTCGCCGGCCTCTTTAATTACAAAATCCTTAGGAAGCTGAACACATATACTGTTATTTTCCTTATTTACTTTCATCTCTACACCTCTATCTTAAATTTCTTCACAAGACTTTCAAGAGAGACAGCCATCGCACTCATTTGCTCTGAAGTTGAAGCTATTGTTTCTACCGTTGCAGTTTGTTCTTCTACTGCTGCAGCGACCTCTTGACTGTTTGCTGTAGTATCTTCTGTTATGGACGCAACTACATCAATAAGCTTAATGATTTGATCAGAGGTTGCAACCTCATCCTTTGTAATATCAACTATTTCAAAAATATTTTTCACTATGCTTTCAAGGGCTTTAATGATGTTTAGGAATGCAGTATCTGTTTCACCAGCAACCTTTACCCCATTATCTACTGCATTTTTGCCCTCATTAATTGATTGTACGGCTTGTTGTGTTTGAGTTATCATTTCATGTACCAAAGCCTCAATCTCTCGTGCTCCTGTGTTTGATAGTTCGGACAGCTTTCTTACCTCATCTGCAACCACTGCGAAGCCTTTTCCATGTTCTCCCGCTCTCGCAGCTTCAATTGCTGCGTTTAATGCAAGCAGGTTTGTTTGTTCTGCCAATGAATTTATCGTTACGGTTATACCGCCTACCTTGCTGGATAGACTATCCAGGATATTAAGAACCTCCATTGTATCTTTTGTTGTAGAGCTTATGGTATCAATAGCTCTTATTGTATCCTTTACCTTTTCTCTACCGTTTTCTGCCGTATTAACAGTAAAGACTACATTTTGATTTGTATCATCTGCTTTGCTTCTTGCTATCTGTACTAAGCTAGATAGCTGCACTAATACCTGAGATGTATCAACAATAGATACATTCTGCTTTTGCGCTCCGGCTGCAACCGTTTGTATACTTGTATTAATTTCTTCAGTAGCAGCATTGATTTGTTCAGTTGAAGCCGCCATTTCCTCTGCGGCTGCTGCAAGCTCCTGAGCTCCGATTCTTACCTGACTGACAATACTACTTTGATGCGCAATCATCTCATTAAAGGACTTTGCCAATTCTCCAATTTCATCCTTCGTCGTAATAGTGGCAGCCACTGTTAAATCACCATTGCCGGCTATACTCATAAGCCGCTGCAACTTTCTTATTGGAAGTACAATATTATAGGTAGAAATAAAGTAGGCAATCAACATAGCTGCAATAATACACGATACTGCAATTATTATAGTACTTTGTCTAATTGTTAAAGCTGGTCGCATATATTCATCATATTCTGCTGTCAATACTAAAACCCATTGCCCTACAGGTACAAATCTGACAAATTTGTAGACATCTTGATATGTATAAAATCCTGTTCCACTTTCTCCTGCTTGCATCTTCTTCACAAGTGCTTGCAATTCATCACTTTTGATATCCTTAATATTGTCCTTCAGAATCTTATCTGTAGTCGGATGATATATAAAAACACCACTTCTATCAATCATGTACGCATATCCGTTTTTACCAATTTTTACTTCAGCTGCATGTGATGATAGCGTTTTAAAATCAACACTGGCACCTAATACCCCTATAACTTGATCATTCAAGTAAATCGGCTCTGCAATTGCTACAACCGGCTTATTTGTTATCTTTGATGTTAATATTTCACTGACGGTAGATTTTCCGTTTGCTGCCTGTTTAAAGTATTCTCTGTCTGCAACATTAAGCGCAGTACCGATTCCTTCATTAGTAGCCAATGCATTCCCTTGCAAATCTACTACAAAAACAGTTTCTAACTCTGTCATCTTCTTTTTTAAAGACAAAATATAATTGTATGCATCATTTAATGCTTGAGTATCATCTGTTTGTATGAATGCTGAAGTAAATATTGTGTTTTGTGCTGCAATCTGCAAACTTTCTTGTTCAGCTATCAGATTTGTATGAATGGATTCAGCCGTCAAGTCTGTAATTTGAACAAGCTGCTGCTCAATGGTGCTCTGCAAAGCATCACTTGACATGTTATAGGATAAAGTCCCAAGCACGGATATGGGAATTGATATTAAAACTAAAAAACTTATAATAAGCTTCATTTTTAAACTAATTTTCATTAAGTATCCTCCTATCGCAATCATAATTTATAAATTTTTCACTGCTATACTTTTTTCAACCTTTAGAATCCTATTGTTATATTCTATTTTTTCAGCATAGCACCCAATTAGATATAACCCCCTATTGCCTTCATTCAGCAAGTCACTAAAATCAATACATTTCAGTGAATCCAGGTCTTCTATCTCCCCCCCACAGTCCTCAATTTCAAACGTAACATTATCACAATCTAAAGCATATCTTACATAGATAGGCCGCTTGTCATCACAGTTATTGCCATGATAGAATGCATTTGTAATTGCTTCGACAAGTATCATTTTTATGTCAAACTCATAGTCTCTTGCTTTCAATGCATCAATTATTTCTTCAATAATAAGTAGATAATTGTTAAGACCATACATAACAAACTCATTCTTATAAGCAGTCATTTTATAACCCTTCTTTCATCTCTATGGAAATAAGAGTACAATCATCCTTCAAGCTGCCCGAAGCAGCTAAAAAACTATTTAACTTGGCACTCACTTTGTCAAGTGCTATACCCTGCAAATCATTTTCATTAAACAAATCTTGATCTGTCAGCATTTGAAAACCATCCGTATAAAAATAAAGCTTACTATCATTTAAAATGGCAAATTCTCTTTGTTCAAAATCAATATTTTCAAACATACCTAAAAAAGGACCGGGAAGCTCAATTTTTTTAAGCTGATTATGGTTCATGATCATAAATTCGTTTATGGCTGCGCAGGAAACACATAAGCTTTTATTCTTAAAATCCAGCTTAAAACAACAGGCTGCTACGTAATCCTCCGGAAAATGATGTGCTACTTTATTGTTCATATAACTTAAAACCTCAGATGGATCTTTATAGTACTGCAAGGCTTCATAAAACAACACCTTCATTGCTGAAATACTTAGTGCTGCACTTATACCCTTGCCACTTACATCCCCAATCAACCCTACAATACAATGCTCATCTACTTTATGCACATGATAAAAATCGCCGCTTATAGCTTTAGCAGGTACATAAACTGCCTCCATAGCTGCAAATTCAGGTAAAGGGAATGCCATACTCAATCTCTGTCTTTGAATAGAGGCTGCCCTCTCCAACTCAAGCTTTTCTTCTGTTATATCCCTGAGCTGCTCAATGATTAAAATAAGCTTTCCATCATCGTCAAACACCGGGTTTGCAGTACATTCCATATATTTTCTTATCTCAGGAATATACTTTTCTATCCTAACTATGCTGCCTTTTTCCAAAGCCATCTGCGTTGTGCATACATTACATCTGTTTTCCCTGTTTAACATATGGAAGCAACGCTTTCCTACTACTTTTTCTTGTGTAGTGTTAAAAAACTCATAGCCTGATTTATTATAAAATAATATTGTATTATCAGGCTTATACACACCAATAATGTCGTTTATTCCTTCAAGTATGCCATTCAATAGCTTATCTATATCTAAATTAATACTGTTGCAAATTGAAATAATGCTGTTATTCAAAATTGCGGCCTCACTTTATAATAAAATTTGTAAAGACAAGTCATCTTTTGTCATATTATAGCATTATATGGTGTATTTGGAAATATTATTGTTAGAATAACTATATATATAATTAAAATAAAAAAAATGAAATGAACACTTCCTTTCATTCCATTTTTTAAAATGTTATTATGCAATTATACCTTGAATTTCTTAGTAATATTCTCCAATACCATTGCCATTGAGCTGATTTCCTCAGCAGATGATGAAAGTGTTTGTATTGTAGAAGCTTGCTCTTCTACAGAGGAAGCTACCTCCTGACTGCTTGCAGAAGTACTTTCTGTAATATCCGCTACATGATGAATTAATTTTACAACCTGCTCCGAGGTAACCGCTTCCTCCGCTGTAATATCAACAATTTCAGATATATTTTTTACGATACCCTTAACAGCATTTATAATTTCAATAAATGCCTTGTCTGTTTGCGCTGCAATCTTTGCACCATTTTCCACAGCATTCTTTTCTTCATTGATTGAATTTACAGCCCGTTGCGTCTGATCAATCATTTCTTTTACTAAGGTGCCTATTTCACGAGCGCCCATATTTGACTGCTCTGACAGTTTCCTTACTTCATCTGCAACGACAGCAAAGCCTTTTCCATGTTCTCCTGCCCGCGCTGCTTCTATTGCAGCATTTAGTGCCAGCAAATTTGTCTGTTCTGCAATAGAGTTGATTGTGCCTATGATATTCCCAATCTTATTTGATAATTGATCCAGTATATTTAGCACCTCATAGGTGACCTGGGTGGTGTCGCTTATGACCTCAATTGCCTGTATAGTGTCATTAACTTTGCTTCTGCCATTATCAGCAGTTTCCATGGCTGCAATTGCATTCTTATTTGCATCACTGGCCTTATTTTTTGCTAACTGTACTAAGCTTGATAATTCTTCTAATACCCTTGATGCATCAATAATGGAAGAGTTTTGCTGACCTGCGCCTGTTGCAACCTCCTGTATATTTGAATGGATCTGCTCAGTAGCAGCGCTTATCTGCTCTGTAGAAGCCGCCATTTCCTCCGCAGAGCTTGCAAGCTCCTGCGCACCACTTCTTACCTGTGAAACGATCTCTCCTTGATTCTTAATCATATGATTAAAGGATTTTGCCAAATCAGCTATTTCATCCTTGGTTTTAATATTGGCAGATACCGTTAAGTTCCCGTCGCCTGCTTTACTCATAAGCTGCTGTAGTTTTTTTACAGGTTTCACAATGTTGTAGGTAGATATAAAATATGCGATCAGCATGGCTACCACTACACAGACTAAACCAATAATCAAAGTGCTGGTGCCAATATCAATTGCGGGCTTCATATACTCATTATAATCAGCTGAGAGAACTAAAATCCAATCTCCTGCAGGCAAGAATTTTACATATTTATAATTCCCCTCATATGTATAAAAACCATTGCCGTCTTCACCTGCCAGCATCTTTTCTACAAGTACCTGCAAGCCTTCACTTTTTATATCCTTTATATTTTCAGCTAAAACCTTTTCCTGCGTAGGATGATATACAAACACTCCCGTTTTATCGATCATATAAGCATATCCTTTTTCGCCGATATCTATTTCATCAGCATGCATCGAAATATTGTTAAAGCTAATTTCTGCAACCAATGCTCCTACAACCTGACTATAGGATGTAAGCGGCTGTACTACCGTTATAATAGGTTTGTTGGATATCTTGGAAGTCATAACCTCGCTGACAATAATTCTGCCTCCCATTGCATCTTTAAAATACTTCATTTCTGCTATGCTAATGTCGGAAGTCATGTTTGCATCCGTTAATACTGTATTCCCTTCTTTATCAACTAGTGATACGGATTCAATATTCAAAATTTGCTTTCTAAAAACGCCAATATAGTCAAAAGCGTCCTTCACTGCTTGGTTGTTTTCCTTTTCATGAAGCACTGTTAATAGCATATTATTTTGAGCAGCGATTTTAAGGCTTCCTTTAATATTATCCAGGGTAGATGTAATTGTTTCAGATGATAAGGTCGCAGATTCCTCCAATTGCCGTTCGATAGCGCTTTGAAGAGCCTTCGATGACATATTGTAAGATAAAAAACCAAGCACTGAAATAGGCACTGTAATCAACAGTAAAAAACTCAGTATCAGCTTAACCTTAAGACTAATTCTCATAACTATTCCCCCCCAATCAATAGATTATGTTTACTCAACGAAAAAAGTTGTATGAAATATAAAATAAAGTCTAAATTGTCTGATTTTATTCTCCTACTAAATTATAGCATGTATCAAATTGCAGATAACTGTACAAATTTAGCTTATTGCCGTAATAATTTGTCTAGATTATAAACATGATATGTGCGCGAAGACATGATTTTTCGACATGAAAATATAACCATGCATGCCATATATTTATATACTATTCACATAATATAGTCCTCTAACACTATTGAATAAGCCATCCAAATAAGTTAAAATATAGACATGCCGTATTGCAGGCTCAATCCCTGATGAGGGAACGGGGGAATTATTATGGGGTGAATAACACGATTAAAAGTGTTTAGGGCTAACTCTCAGTCCGAATCCGACAACTAACCTCGTAGGCCTAGGAGAGGAGAGCGAAATTGAAAAGAGCAAAGATACTACTATTTTTATTATTAGTAGTTTTTTCATTGACCTCTGTGGCATATGCGGACATTTATAAGGATGGCAGCAAAGGTAAGGATGTCGAGGGAATTCAACAGCAATTAAAGAAATTGGGTTTCTTCACTGGTGAAGTAACAGGTTACTTTGGATCGCAAACAGAGATGGCAGTTAAGAAATTTCAAGTAAAAAAGGGCTTGCATGCCGATGGAGTAGTAGGTACTGGCACTTACAAGTATCTTTTTGAAGGAGCTAACAGCACTCAAAGTTCAAGCACAAATCTCAATGAAAAACATGTAATCAGTATCAAAGAAATTCAGACTGCCTTAAAAAAGCTAGGCTATTACACAGGAACAGTTGATGGTATCACAGGCAGCAATACTGAAAATGCCATTAAAAAGTTTCAAAAGGATAATAAGCTAACAGCAGATGGAGTTGTTGGCAGTGGTACTTCCAAGGTTCTATTAGCAGCAGCTGATAAAACTACAACTTCCGGTAGTGTTTCAAATAATACAATGAGCATAAAAGAAATACAAACTGCATTAAAAAAGTTAGGTTATTATACTGGTAAAGTAGATGGGGTAACTGGTAGTAAGACGAAAGAGTCAATACAAAAGTTCCAAAAGGCTAATAAGCTGTCAGCTGATGGCGTTGTTGGTCCTACAACTAAAAATAAGCTTATAGCAGCAGCTTCATCAAGTACCACTACAGCTGCAAAATCAACAACTACTTCTACAGCAACAAAGCCTGCTACTTCTACTGCAGCTGCAGCAGAAAAGGGTGGAGTTGAAATGCTGGATTGGTGGAAAGAAGCTAGCAAGGTATTTAAAATAGGAAGTACAGCAACAGTTACAGATGTAAAGACAGGTAAAACCTTTAAAATTATTAGAACTTATGGTACTAACCACGCTGACGTTGAAGCACTTACAGTAAACGACAGCAAAATTATAAAGGATATCTGGGGCGGCTGGAGCTGGACCAGAAGACCTGTGATAATAGAAGTTAATGATAGAAAAGTTGCAGCTTCAATGGCAGCAATGCCTCATGCCGGTGTAGACAGCCAGCCCGCGAATACATATGTAAGTCAGAGAAGCGGCGGCTATTCAAGAGGCACAAATTTGGACAAGATTAAAGACAATGGAATGAGCGGACATATGGATGTTCATTTTCTAAATAGCAGAACGCATGGTTCTAACAAAATTGATCCAAAGCATCAAGCTGCAGTAAAAGCAGCAGCAAAATATTAAATATAAGCAATACGGTAGGTTCGGGGACACCCGAACCTTTTTACTTGTTTGCAAAATGCTTATAACCTTATTCTTACTATTACTTAAAAAATTTTTAAAAACACACTTGCCAATTAATAATTATTATTATATAATAATAAATGTAGTCGATATGTAAATAATGCCAGCTGCTGAATTGCAGTTTGGTAAAATAAATAATAATTTTTAGGAGGAATTTAAAATGAAAAAGTTTGTATGTTCCATATGTGGTTATGTTCATGAAGGTATTGAGGCACCTGATCAATGTCCGGTATGTAAGGCAGCAAAGGAAAAGTTTATTGAGAAAAACGAGGAAAATCTAGCTTGGGCTGATGAGCATAGAATAGGCGTTGCACAAGGTGTTGAGCAAGAGGTTATAGATGGTCTGAGAATGAATTTCATGGGTGAATGCACAGAGGTAGGCATGTACTTAGCAATGAGCCGTCAAGCAGATAGAGAAGGTTATCCTGAGGTTGCAGAGGCTTATAAAAGAATCGCTTTTGAAGAAGCTGAACATGCAGCTAAATTTGCTGAACTTCTCGGTGAGGTTGTTGTAGCTGATACTAAGAAAAACCTGCAAATGAGAGTTGATGCAGAACACGGTGCATGCCAAGGCAAGAAGGATCTTGCAACTTTGGCAAAGAAGCTGAACTATGATGCAATCCACGACACTGTACATGAGATGTGCAAGGATGAAGCAAGACACGGTGCAGCGTTTGCTGGACTGTTGAAGAGATATTTCGGTAAATAAGAATTCTTGAAAAATTAAGTACTGATTGATTATATGTTTGACAGGGGATGGAAATTTGTTTAGCAAATTAAAACAAATAGCCATCCCCTGTTTTAGTATACACTAAGACAAAAACTGCAGCAGCATATACCAACATTAGTGTTTGAACTATTGTTATCATTAAATGAAAGGTGTTAAGAACAATTTTGATGTGTTTCTTCGAATAATATTATAAAATTAATTAACACTATTACTTAAAAAAGAGAGGTTCAAAGTGAAAAGAATTCTTATAATTGATGATGAGCTTTCTATTAGAGACCTAATTGAATTGGTGCTTAAACGAGAAAACTATCAGGTGAAAACAGCAGAGAACGGCAGAATCGGGCTTATTGAACTGGAATCCTTCCAGCCTGACCTAGTACTGCTGGATTTAATGCTGCCTGATTATTCTGGCTATGATCTGTGCAAGGAAATTGTCAATAAGTCTGACATTCCGGTAATAATGCTATCTGCAAAGAATGAAACGATTGATAAGGTATTAGGGCTCGAGCTGGGTGCTGAAGATTATATTACCAAACCTTTTGACAATAGAGAACTGATAGCCAGAATCAAAGTAGTCCTCAGAAGGTATGAGCAAAATGAGCAGGTCAAAAATGAAGAAGTAAAACAATTTATATGCGGGGAATTGGAAATTAATCCTGATACAAAAGTGGTACTAAAAAAAGGTATACAGATTTCTCTGACGGCAAAAGAATTTAAAATTCTTGAAACGCTGTTTAAAAGGCCAAATAAAGTCTTTACCAGGGACGAACTCTTGGAAATAGTGTGGGGTTATGATTATTCCGGTGACAGCCGAAGCGTTGATATGACAATTATGCGTCTTAGAAAGAAAGTGGAGGATGATTCTGAAAACCCAAAGTATGTGAAAACAATTTACGGATTTGGTTATCAGCTTGGAGGTGACTCTAATTGAAGTTTTCCACCAAACTACTTCTGAGTTTATTGTTTTTCTCTGTATTATCCTTTGCAGTAATTATTATTTCTGTAAATCAAGCAATAGATTATTTCAGCTTTGTGACCATTGAGAAACAAATGATGGAAAAAGCTGATATATGCGAATTATCCTTTAGAGAAATACTTGCAAGGCATGATAAATCCGAATCACAAGCACAGCCTTCAGATATTTCAAAAAGCGCTCTGGAGGCATTAAAAGCAGCGGGAAGAGAAGTAAGAATTTATGATGAAAATCTCAAGCTATTGGGTTTGGCTGTTGATGGAATAATAATTAATGACCCATCTCCAGTGATTTTTAAAGAAAGCATTGAAAATGCTTTGAAGGGCAATTATTCTTACAACGTCATAAATAATGGGTTGATATATTTTTCAATACCTATTCAAGATAGATATTATAATAATGTCTATGTTTTCGAGCTTGTAGAAGATATCTCTTACTTTTACGATATTATGAATAAAATCAGATATATATTGTTTATTGGTGCAGGAGGATTTATTCTGCTGATGACTCTCTCAAGCTTATACATCTCCCGTAAAACTACAAAACCCATAAAATATCTTCTTGGTGAAACTGAAAAGTTCTCAAAACAGCAATTTGATCATGTCTATTTAAATAGGAAAGATGAGCTAGGGATGCTTGCAGCAGGTTTAAACCAGATGGGAATCCAATTAAATGATTATATACAATATCAAAAGCAGTTTGTTTCCAATGTGTCTCATGAACTAAAAACACCACTTGCTGCAATCCGGGGCTTTTCTCAATATTTATTCGAGGGTGAAAATGAGAATGAGGAGTTAAAAAAAGTATACTATCATCTTGTAAATGAATCAGATCGCCTCACAAAGCTTATTAATGAATTGTTGGTGTTATCCAGATTTGATAAAGCCACACAGGACCTTGATACCGAAAGGACAGATTTAGCTGAATTAATTGATGGTATTACGCGAGAATACAGACCAAAGGCTGAAAAAAAAGAAATCACTTTAGTAACGAAATTTAAAAAAGAAATATTCGTCAATGTGAACAGAATCTTAATGTCTCATGCAATTGCGAATGTTATAGATAATGCAATAAAGTACTCCAATCCCAAAAGCCAGATTACTGTGGAAGCTTTTGTACAAGAAAATAAAGTGGTTATAAAAATAAGTGATCAAGGTATTGGCATTGCGCAAAGCGATATTGATTTGGTTCAAGAAAGGTTTTACAGAGCTAAAAATTCACAAGTTGCCAATGGCTCTGGCTTGGGACTTTCAATTTGCAAAGAGATTATAGAAAAATTTAATGGGCATTTGATAATCGAGAGTGAAATTGCTGTAGGAACTGTTGTTTCATTAATTATACCTTTAGAATAATGTTACAAGAATGATACAAGGCTGTTATTACACTAATAAAACTATTATATATAATAACCTCATAAGCTAAATAAATAAATTTGGAGGTATAACAATGAAAGTATTAAGAAAAACACTTGCACTACTTATGATTTTGACGTTTTGTGCAGCAATAATGGCTGGATGTAAAGGAAATACGATTGTTTCACCTAAAGCACCTTCAACTGCCCCAGCAGAAAATAGTACAACCAATAGTGATATAGACTCCTCAGGAAAAGTTATTAAGAGTGGCACAATACAAAAGGACGGTAATGTTATTCTGAAAGAACTGGCCTTTGTTTACAACGGAAATACATTTGCCATTTCAGATATCGTAGACGACGAAAAGCTGGAAAGCATTTTGGGAAAAGCTGAAGAAAAGAAATCCCACACCTATTCCAATGATGATGGCCTAAATATGGATACGCTGATCGGCTTTACTGAAAAGCAGTACCAATTTCCGGGTCTTTCTATTAAAACGATCAATGAAACAAAAAGTAGCGATTTTTATATTTTTAGTATCAATATTATCGACCCCAAATACTCTACAGTGAGAAATATCAAGGTTGGTGATAGCCTTGATAAGCTTAAGGAAGCATATCCTGAAGGAAATCTTCTTGGTGATGGAACTGGCGAAGAGGATGATTTTCAATATCAGCCGGTGAATTATGTTGACGGTATGAAATTTCATATAAAAAATAGCAAAATAGAAAGTATAATGATGTATAAGCTTCTAGATTAATTTCATACTAAATTTAATAAGCTGTTCAAAAGTCCTGCAGAATCAGCGTCTGCAGGACTTTTTGTTGGTAGGATAAATATTTAACTATGACAATTATTATAGGTTAATGAATTTTTTGAACAAGTTCAGAGAAAATATATGTTTTCCCTGAACTTCAAATCTACATAAAAATAGTCTTGACGCTCAGCTTGTGAGTGTCAAGACTATTGATTACTAAATTAAATTATTTAGTTCCAGCTTTTATGATGTTATCAACTAATTTCATATATTTGCCTACATCTACAGAAACACTTGTGATAGCGTCAACTTTCGCAGCTTCTGATCTTTCTGCGCCTTTAAGTTTTGCTGTATCAATTGATCCATTTGTTTCACTTACTGTATAAGCCTTATACTTGCCATCAAGCATCTTATTGAAGTCAAGAACTGATGGGTGGTTCGCATCTTTTTGACAAGTTGGGAATTGGCTTAAATCATAACCAGATTTTTTGAATGCAGCAATCACAGTTGATATTTGTTTATCCCAAGCAAGAATAGTATCTGCTGGTCTGTCAGCAGAAGGTTTTACCATAACATATTGACCTGCTTTTGAATAAGCAATTTTACCAAAGTTTCCTTGTCCGCCTGAAGATAAAATACCTGGTTTCATGAAGTAATCAGGACCTAGAACATCTATCAAAACATCATGAGCTTTGCCGTCTTTGAAAGTAACAGAAGCTTTTATCATGTCACCTTTTGTAGCAGCTTCACTATATTTTGCGAAGTGTGTTATAGTTTGTGGTTTTAAGTTGCTTGGAAGTTTCTTTCCAGCTACCCAAACATCACCTTTGATTACAACATCATTGAACTTTGCAGAATCATATAGCTCTTGTGTAGCAAAGCCCAAGTGACCTGTTATAGTACAGTTTTCGAGCGTAAAGCCTTTTGCTTGTACTCTAACATTTCCATCAAGTGTACCATAAGCAAGCTTTGCGTTTTCAGCAGCAACAATCAATACAGGAACCTTTAATGTAAACAG
>JAQSYD010000012.1 GCA_029256325.1 Clostridia bacterium | reverse complement strand
ATATATGTTAACAAATGCTATGAGAAAATTATGTCAGAACGCCTTGTCTATCACAAGAATCGTTCGACGGCAACATTTTCAAATGTTTTACTCTTCTATATGACTTTTGTCAAAATCCGCCCTATCAAAATAATTTTCATCAGATACTGCTGCGAAGGTTGCATCCAGTTTAATCCACTTGCTTTCATCTGCTATGTAGATTTCATTCCAAGCATGATAGCCGCTTGCGCCGTTTGCCTTGCCTGTACCTTTAACCACTTTTGTCTGCATGCCGGAAGCTCTGCCTAATGCTGCAACTAATGTCGCATAGTCGTAGCATACTCCTTTTTTTGTGTTTAAAGCCAGCAGTGCACCGTATTCATTGTCGTAATCGTTATTCAAATGCTTGTTGTATTTCTCGTAATCATAATCTATGTTTTTTGACACCCAATTGTATATCGCTTTTGCTTTTTCTCGATCTCCAGTCAAATTTTTTGTAATTTCAACTGCTTTTTCTACAATAAGCTTGTCCGCACTTTCTATATACTTTTCCGGTGACAAAAATGTATTTATTTCCTTGATATTTTCTACGGTGATGTTAGGACCAAAGCTATATTTTCTATCATATTCATTTACCATAACATGTACTGTATATTTGCCCTTGCCGTTATTTAACCAAAGCTGCTGATTAAACCTTCCATTATCCAGCTTTACATCATACCAACGCTGTTCATTGTCTCTCACTACCATCAGCTTTATCTTGCCATTGGTAGTTTCTCCTTGTATATCAACAAAACCTTGAACCTGTGTATTGTTGATTGCATAGAGCTTAACTCCATTTGTCTCTGCGTACTTTGCTTCTCCTGCATAAACTACAACAGATAATAGATTACTCATGATTAATATGATGAATAGTAGTCTTGTCCACTTTTTCATTGGTAGCCCCCCTTTTCGGAAACCCGGCCGTCATAGCAGTGACCTGCTTTAGACCCGTTGGCTTTGCGTCTTAGGCCCGCAGCTTTGCGTCTTCGGCTTTCACCGAATTTGCTATTCTCGTATTGCTTGTCTACCTCAATTATATTCTTTTATGTAAAATTTTTCTAGATGTTTTTGAAAAATATTTTTAATATTTATTTAGCTAATACTCCAATACACCTTGCTCCATCAATACCGATTTAAATACCTCTACAACATCCTTTTCATAGTGAATCCCTGCAAGACGTTCCAATTCCTGCATAGCCGTGTTAGGTTCCATAGCTTTTCTGTATGGACGATCTGTCGTCATGGCATCATAGGAATCAGCCACTGCAATGATTTTGGCTTCCCATAATATTTCTTCACTTTTTAGCCCAAAAGGATATCCCGAACCATCTAAACGTTCATGGTGC
Source organism: Clostridia bacterium (assembly GCA_029256325.1). Taxonomy (GTDB): domain Bacteria; phylum Bacillota; class Clostridia; order Lutisporales; family Lutisporaceae; genus GWB2-37-7. The sequence goes on along the minus strand of JAQSYD010000012.1, from coordinate 31,518 downwards.
TGCTCAATTATATTCCCAATTCTGCTTAAATAGGCCTTCGGTATAATGTTCTTACCATCCGTTGGATGCATCCTTATGTATTCAAACTCATCTTCATTCAGTTTTTCGGGCTTTTGCAATATGTAATCCGGTACATTAATCTTACCTATATCATGAAAAAGCGCTGCAAAACCCAGCTTTTCCATTCTATCCTTGCTCAAATGAAACTTTTCACCAATTTGTATAGAATATCCATGCAATCTATTATTATGCTCATATGTATACATATCTTTTTTCATAACCTTGTGAATGATCTCATCCATCTCACTTGAATGCTGACATATGCTTTCAATGAAGGAACCAGCTTGTTTTGTAACTAATTCTTCCATACATACCTCCGTGTAAAAATTACTGCAAATTTGTCTAAAATACCTTGCTATCATGAATAGAATTTGATTTTTTGCACTTTTTCTACAATTTAACCTATTATATAGTATTATATCATCGGATTCGGTAAAGTGAAACAGAAAAAAAGGCCTATCTTTTGACAATTATTTGTCTTAAATAGCCCTTTCTTCATTCTTATCTTATTTCTACCTTATACTCTCTCATCCAAGTATCGATTTGTATCAAATAAGCAATCAGCTGAGGCCCTTTCATCAACTGCCCAAACCAAGGCTTACCAAAGGATACGCCTCCCGTCTCGACAATTTCAGTCACCTCCAGCTTATCAATCAGCTGAAGTATTGGAGAAGTTGGATCTGATAAAATCGTTCTCATCCAACTCTGGATTATTCGAAGATACGCAGGGTTATGTGTTTTAGGATAGGGACTCTTCTTTCTGTAAAGCACTTCATCAGGCAGTATGTCCTTCAGTGCTCTTCTTAGAAGTCCCTTCTCAATGTTATCACAGTATTTGTAGCTCCAAGGTATATTAAATGCATACTCTACGATTCTATGATCTGCAAAGGGCACTCTTACCTCCAAGCTATTACGCATACTCATCCGATCTTTTCTATTCAAAAGTGTTACCATAAACCATTTCAAATTCAAGTATGATATTTCCCTCATTCTGTGCTCTTCTGCGCTTTCACCCTCTAGTCTTGGCACTTCGCTTAAGGTCTCCATATACCTGGAATTTACATATTCCTCTAAGGGCAGATTACTGAATTCCCTTGAAAGCAAATTTTTTCGTTCCTTCACAGCTCCAGACCAAGGGAAAGTAGCGGAATTTATAAGTTCGGGCTCTCTAAACCATGGATAGCCTCCGAATATCTCATCGGCACATTCTCCTGAACGTGAAATTTCAATGAACCTTATTGCTTGTGTTCACAGGTGAGTTTATCAATATCAATTTTTAACTTAAAATGGAAATTTCTTTCCTTTGAGGGTTTCTCTGCATATAGTATAATTTTATCTATGATTCGCTCAAGAACTTTTCTATCAGGAATATCTGCATGAATGATATGATTAAATATTTCAATATTGCTTTTAATACTCTTTTCAAGCTCTATATTTGCCACTCTATTTAACTCTTCTATTCTATGTGTTAAATCAGCTATTTTCTTTTTTTTATCTATTTCTAAATCTTCATAACTTTTTTCTATAATAGCTCTGAAGTCTGCATTACTTTCTTTCCCTAAATCTTTAATTTTTTGATTCAATGTCAGTTTCAGATCATCATTAGCTATAGCTAATTCTTTTTGTAGCTTTCTCAGCGATGTCTTTATGTAATTTTTCCGCTCTATTGTATGAATGTTTTCTATATACTCCTCATACTCAGCTTTTAGATCCTTTAAGAACTCTCTAAAATAGAATAAAATTTTCTCTTCTTCAACAGCGTGATTCCAGCACTGTTTATTGCCATATTTCTGATACATCGTGCAGTTGTAGCCTCTATTGACAGCAGGAGCTTTCCTTAGATTAACCCCAACTACAGCGTATCCACAGTCTCCACATTCAATAAAGCTCCCAAATTTATAATCATACTTTGCTTTATTTGTTCTGTATGGCTTTTCATTTCTTTTCAGTTTAATTTCTTGTGCTAACTGAAAGTCTTCCTTTGAAATGATTGGATCATGGTTGTTTTTAAAGACATATTGCTCTTCTTTTGCTACCTTCTCTTGTTTTCCTTTTATTAATCGCGAGTGTCTTTTTTTCGTTCTTAAGGTGCCCACATACACATCATTTTCAATGATTCTCTGAATCATGTATGTCTGCCATTTACTTGTAGCTGCATTTTTAAAAATTCTGCCATTATATGCATGTCGCTGCTTTATATATTCACTTGGCGTTACATATCCCTTTTCATCAAGAACATCGCAAATCTTCTTATACCCTAAACCGGCAATATAAAGCTTAAATATCAATTGTATAATTGGCATAACAGCTTCATCAATCACTAAGTGAAATTTATCATTTATTTTCACCTTGTTATATCCAAAGAAATTTCCCATGATCAATTCACCCTTTTTCTGTTTCGCATGCATATTGGCTCTTATCTTTCTGGAAATATCCTTTATATACATCTCATTGTACCAAGTCTTTATACCCAAAATATCGTGTTCATCCTCCAATAAATCTAGCCCGCCATCCGCTTCTGTAATTAGAATCAGTCTAATATTTAATTCTCTTAATTTATCAATCAATACTAAAACCTTACCGTTATTTCTTCCTATTCTCGATAAATCTTTAGTAAGTATAACATCAACATTACCTCGTTCAACTTCATCAATCATCCTATTGTATGCTGGCCTGTCTAGGGTATATCCGCTGCAATTATCATCAATATAGATATTTGATACCATCCAACCCTTACCTTCTGCGTATTCATTTATGATGTCTTGCTGAGAAGTTATGGATGAATAGTTTTCCTTATCTTCATCCCTGCTTAATCTAACATAACCAACAACATTCATTTATTACACCTCATCTGCACAGGCTTATATAATTTAGTTTTATAATAACTAAAACAGAAAGAAAATAAGGCTGCTTTCACACATGTTTATCTTCTCTCTTGAATCATGTTTGCTAATAAGCTCTCTATACTATTGCTTCCACTAATAAAAACAACAACTTCTTTATAAGCTTTTCTATAATCAGCAATTTTCTTCTTGATGCTTTCATCCATTTCTTCTTGCTTTGTTATGTATATCATCAAACCTTCTATATTGTTATATTCAACCTTTCTAACCCTCATATGCAACATCCCCTATTCATTTCTATTAACATCTTATTCATTAACCTCAAAATGATTACAGGATATCCCAATATCGTTAAATAACTTACTCTTTACTTTGGAAGGTTAAAATATTGTCTGTTAAGCGTGGAATGCATCAAAAAACAAAACAGACCAAGAATCATAATTCCTAGTCTGTTGCTATATATTTGTTGGAGATACCCCCAACCCGCTGGAAGCTAAAAGGAGTATGCAATATAACCATAGGCTCCTAAGTTCCCACCTGATTGGAAACTAATACAAACAAGATGAGGACCAGAGCAATAGCAAATATGAATATGCCGTATATGATGCTGTTGAATCGATAACGCAAGCCTTCAAATATCCCTTTTAAACTCTCTTCTACAGCTTTATCGGAAGCCTGTTTTTCTTTAGGAGGCAGTTTAGGGGTGCTTGCAGTTTTTTCTTTATAATACCGCTGCAGAAATTCTGCTAAGTAGTTGCGGTTGCTTCTTTTGATTTTTATTTCACCAATATATTTTGCTCCCGCCGCTATCCATTCAGCAGGCATCATGATTGCTGCATCAATGACACTAAACACAGCAAATCCTGTTTTATATAAAAACTTGCCCAAAGGGATATATATAACAGCTTCCAGGTTTAAACCATCGGGTATGGGGTTAAAGTATACCCAATTTCCTTCCACTTGCTTTCTGTAAAACCTTCGAAGCCCCCATACAAATGTCACAACACCGATAGCAAGAATCATCATCGCACTATATATGTTTTGAGCTGTATATATTTTTATTTCAAAGGTACTCACATGACCCGTCAAGTAAATCAAAGCTTTGCTGATATAGCGCAGAACCGGTCCCGTCATCAAGCTCATCAGCAGGACGCACAGGCTCAAAATCATTGGCGGGATCAACTCTCGAATATTCATATACTTTTTGTGTTCATCTTTATACGCCGGATTCTTTTCAACAAATAAAGTAATAAATATCTTCAGCATATATACCACCGTTAATGCACTGCAGAAAATAAAAAGAATTTCCGCCCCCCATAAAAGTCTGCTGTGAAATAAATGCTGCGCTTCCACCAACGCTTCATGAAGCAATGATTTGCTGGCAAAGCCTACGAAGCCCGGGACCCCTGTTATACCAAGCAATCCTATAAAAAATGTTATCTTAAGCAAATGCTTGTTCCTGCCGAAGCCCCTAAGTAAGTTAATATTCTGTTCATGCATCGTCCTGTTGATTACACCTGCGCATAAAAACAGCATGACCTTAAAAAGTGAATGGTTCACGATATGCAATATTGTACCATATATCGCTATTTCCCCATGCTCCTCTAACAAGCCTATCAGTCCAATCCCAACAATAATATATCCAATTTGACTCATACTGCTGAATGCCAAGATTCTCTTAAGGTGCTTTTGAAATACGGCAAGTAATCCTCCTGTCAGCATAGTCATCAACCCCAACAGCAATAGTGCCAATGAAATATATAGGTCACCCTTCATGATTACCGTTGCAACGATAAGAATTCCGAAAACACCGGTTTTTGATAGAATCCCGGAAAGCACGGCACTAGCCGAAGAAGGTGCTGCGGCATATGCCTGCGGCAACCAAACATGCAGCGGCACCATTCCTGCCTTCACACCGAAGCCAACCAGCATCAGCGCTGCAATCACATAGCGGATAGCTCCCATCTGTTCGATTTTGCCCGGCAGCAGGTCAATATTCAAGGTGCCGGCATAGTCATATAATAGAAACAGTCCCATTAGTAAAAACAGTCCGCCGATAATAGCTGCTGCTATATAGCTTGCTCCTGCCTTATGAGAATACTGATCCTCGTCATGGATTACCAGTATATAAGAAGAGAAAGACATTAGTTCAAAAAAAGTGAAAAGATTTAATAAGTCTTGTGAAATAAAGATACCCACCGTACTGCTCAATGTAAGGGTGAAAAAGGCAAAATACCGATTTCTGTTCTTAAATTTGGTCAAGTATTGTGTGGAGTAATAGGTTGTCAATAACCAAACGAAAGCGGTTAGAAAGACGAAAATATACCTTAAGTAGTCCAGTTTCAGATATAAACCCTCTCCCATAATATCCGGTATTATCACATGGATTGGCCCTGCCTTGAGATATATGGAGAGCAAGCATACGGCAGAGAACTCAACCACGCTGACGGATATATCAAAAATATTTCTTATCTGCTCATGCTTTCTCCCAATGATCCAGCCTGCCAACGCACATATCATCGGAAAAACCAATATGAACAGCAATAAAAATTGAGCAAGCATTTATATCACCTCAACAGCAATTACTTTAATAAAATTCAAAACCAAATTTGGGAATAATCCAAGCAGCACCACAACTGCAGTCAGTATTACGATAGGTACAAGCATATTCGCCGGTGGGTCCCTTCGCGATACCGATGGCCGATAGTCTTCTCCCGGAAAAAATGCAGTGATGATGATGGGAATTAAATAAGCCGCTGTAAGCAGTGCACTGGTCAAAAGAATGATAACAAATATGGCACGGTTTTCATGCAAACCCCCTAAGGCCAGATACCACTTGCTTACAAAGCCGTTGGTCGGGGGTATTCCAATAAGCGATATGGCTGCGATGGAAAAGCACCCCATGGTAATAGGCATTTCTTTTCCTATGCCTTTAATTTCTTGGATGGTCTTTTTTCCTGTCATATACATCACTGCACCTACACAGAAAAACAGCGTTATTTTAATCACTGCATGGTTAACGAGATGCATCAAAGCCCCTGTCAGACTATCTCTGTTTAAAAGAATCAATCCCAAAATGATATAGCCCAATTGGCTGATTGTTGAATAAGCCAGCCTCTTTTTTAAATTGTCCTGATGGTAGGCTAGTATGGATCCTAACAAAATTGTAAAAACAACAAGGGGACCCACAAAATAAATGCTGTCAATGGTTTTTATAACCTGCGCACCGAATATGTAATAGGTTACTCTGGTTAAGGCAAATATGCCCACCTTAACAACAGCCACTGCATGAAGCAGCGAGCTGACTGGCGTTGGCGCCACCATTGCAGAAGGAAGCCACGCGTGAAGAGGTACAACAGCTGCCTTGACCCCAAATCCAACAAAGAAGAGACAATATGTAAATATCAATAAACCACGGGACTTTACATCGACAGTATTGATAACACCGTAGCCTGTAAAGCTGAAGTTACTGCCTGACATATAAAGCAGTGCAATACCCGCTAGAACCAAAGCTGCTCCGAAAAAGGAATACTTCAGATATTTTCTACCCACCTGCATGGCCTCTTCGCTCCCACTGTGAATAACCAGGGGGAATGTCACCAAGGTAAGAAATTCATAAAACAAATACATGGTAAAAAGATTTCCGGCAAACGCAATTCCGAGGGTAACGCCAAGTGTTGCCGTAAAAAAGGTAAAGAAGCTTTTCTCTCTCCCTTCATGCTTCATGTACTCAAAGGAGTAAAAAGCTGTGCAGATCCATAATAACGAAACCAACAAACTAAAAAGTATTCCTAGTTTATCTACTTTGAAATATATATCCAGTATGCTGTTGGTTTTCACAAGCTGCAGTTCCGGTATGGCTGCAAATCTGAATGCCAATAGCACCAGCAAGAAATTAACAATTATCACCGATGCGGTAACTATATTTCTACTGGCTCTTGTTTTGAAGGTTATTAAATTGAATGCAACAGCTGCCGTAATAGGAAAAAGCACAGGAAATAATATAAGCGTATTCAATCGTATTTCCTCCAATGATTAAAATTATTACAAAGACTAGTTTTACATACTATAAGTTCGATACACTTTTTGCAATTAGGTCGATGATCCCATTTGAGGATATTCCTAAGTATATAATGGCAAAAGCCAGTATCAATATGGGCAGCAGTGCTCCAAGGGATTTCTCCTTTGACATATATACTCTGTCCTTGGTATTTTCTTCTCCAAAGTAAGCATTAATGATAATAGGCAGATAGTATAAGGCATTGAGCAAGCTGCTGGCCACCAGAACAGCTATAAATAGAATTCTGTTTGAGTCAATGATTGCAAGGGCAAAGTTCCATTTACTGTTGAATCCTGCAAAAAGTGGAATCCCCACCATTGAGAGAGCACAAACAACAAAAACCCCTAGGGTAATAGGCATTTCAATCCCGATGCCTTTAAGCCTGCTGATTTCTTTGCTGTGAATCCTCTCAATGATATTGCCGGCAATTAAAAACAATGCTGATTTGGTCAATGCATGACTGATAATATGAAAAATAGCTGCCATAAGTCCCAAGATGTTTCCTAGTCCTATTCCGAAGAAGATGTATCCAATTTGAGCAACACTGGAATAGGCAATCATTCTCTTCAGGTCCTTTTGGAGAAGCGCCAGAATGGATCCAAAAATCATACCTACCGCGCCCATTACCAGTACAATCTCCAAAATTGGCAATGTCTTTACGATCTCAATCCCGAATACTCGGTAAATAATCTTTATATACAACAATATATACGCCTTAAGTACAAGAGAGGAAAGTAAAGCGCTTGAAGAAGAAGGCGCATAAGTATGTGCATCAGGCAGCCAAATGTGAACTGGGAACATGGCACTTTTCACACCTAAGCCTACGGTGAACAAACCTAATGAAATAATGAGTGTATTATGATACAGATCCTTTACCTTCACCAGTTCTTGATGTATAAAGCCGATATTCAAATTCCCTGTTATGCTATATAAAAAGGCAATGCCCATTAATACCAAACCAGAACCCAGACTGCTTAAAATGAGGTATTTTACACCAGCCTTAATATTTTCCTTTTTGTCCTTCACCACAACGATACCGCAGGCTGCAATAGAGCTAAGCTCTATGAATACAAAGCAGTTGAATATATCATTGGAATATAGGATGCCTAAAAGTGATGCCAGAAGCATACCGCATAACGTATAATATAGCATGATGTTTTTCTCTTTAATCTCATAATCTGCACTAAAAAAGGATGCCCAGGTTATCAATGCCGCAATCGAGGTAAACATAATTGACATGATTGCTTCCAGATATCCAATCTTCAATTCATTACCCCAAGGTGCCTCAAAGTGTCCTACCTTATATAAAAATGCACCATTCTGTTGCACATATGCCAGTGTCAACACCGAAAGTACCACACATAGCAGGATAGAAGACAGCGAAAGCCACTTTACTGCTTTAACACGCTTAAGAACAGGCATCATAAATGAGGATAAGAAAAGAATCAAAATGATTAATAACGGAAAGTTTGCTGCAGCTGCCAAATCAATCTCCCCCCTTTTCTAAAATTTCATTCAGTTCAATAGTCCCATACTTCTCATAAATTTTAATCGTCAACGCCAATGCAAAGGCGGTAACACTGACAGCAACTACAATACCTGTCAGCATCAATGCTGTCGGCACCGGATTGATGTACCCTTCAACGCCCATGTACGGTGCTCTAATAATAGGGGCTTCCTTGGCGCTGATATACCCTTTTGCAATGAAAAAGAGGAAAATCGAGGTATCCATGATATTCATACCAATAATCTTTTTTATGAGATTATTATGAATCAATAAAGTCATAAATCCGATTCCGAATAGAATAATTGACGCTGTTTCATAGTAATTTGTAATAAGTCTCTCCATATTCTATATTTCCCCTTTGTCAAAAAGTGTGTAGAAAGTATAGATGGTAAAGCATACAATAATCCCTACCGCTACATTTAAAGGCAGCAGCATTCCGCCGCTTAAAATCCTACCTGGTATCCCTAAGGGAATATCCAAAAGCTCAAATTCTCCTCCGCCAGTTATAAAGCTGTAACCCTTCAGTAAGCCATACAAAATAAGTGAAACACACGTAAATTGCATCACTGCTCTTTCAGATATTTTAATTCTTGACTTGTAGGGTTCCTCGATGAGCTTATGCATAATAAGACTTACCCCCAGTATGGTACCACCTGAAAAACCACCTCCCGGTGAAAGGTGCCCATTCAATATGATATAAATGCCAAATATCTGTATAAACGGTATGACAACCTTGCCAATCTCTCTTAATAACGCATCCTTCATACTACACCTGCTCTTTTGATTTTTTGAGAACAATGATAACTGATACAACAGCTGCAAATAACACAGTAGCCTCACCAAAGGTATCAAATGCTCTGTAATCCAGGATAATTCCCGTCACAATATTGATTGCCCCTGTATCCTTTACCCCCTCATCGATATATCTGTCTGAAACATAGTTATTTGCAGGGTTATCAGCGTTCCCAAATGCTGGACCTTCACTTAAAGCTACCAATAGAATACTAATAAATACAACGGTCAGTACAACGGATAGTATTTTCTTCATTTACCGACACCTCTTATTCTCTTCAAGGTCAGCACAAACAAAACTGTCGTAATGCCTGCGCCAACGGCTGCTTCGGTAATAGCCAAGTCTGGTGCGTTCATCAACTGCCAAAGTATTGCCATCCCAAGACTGTAGGCTGTAAATATTATAATAGCCGCTAGTAGATTTTTTGTTATGGATACCGATACAGCACACCCCATTAAGAAAACAAGCATAAAAACGCTAAATATCCCCATCTTTTTTTACCTCGTTCATATCAATTGTTTCATATATTCCGGCATTCTCTGGCTGAACATGCTCCGCTTTTGCAATCAGATGTGTTGCAGTAGGATTTGTTATCCATAGGAATACGATTACGATAATCAGTTTTAAGCCGACGAAGCCTCCGCCGCTGTATAATATCAAGGCTGTAGTGCAAAGCAAAGCTCCCAAAGTATCACATTTAGCGGCACTATGAATCCGTGTCATAACGTCCTTCAGGCGCAAGAGACCTATGGTCCCTACAAAAAAGAAGAAAAGTCCGCCTGCCATCAATATAAATATCAGTATATTCTTCATGTCTTGGACCCCCTGTTTTCAATATGCCTAGCGATTACCATGGTGGATACAAAGCTGATCAATGCATAAACCAGAACAACGTCGATAAAATAGGTTTCCTTCAATATAAAAGAGAGAATACAAATCAATACCACCGTCTTTGTTCCTATAACATTAATGGCAATCAATCTGTCAGTTGCTTTGGGACCCTTTATTGCCCTATAGCTGCAGATCATAACTGTAATTGCAAGAAAAACAATGGAAAAAACCAATAATCCATGCATTATAAAATCACCCCTCTATTTTTAAAAGCAGCTTTTCAAACTTAGAATGAATCAGACCGGGAATATACGCTTTAACAAGGCAATGAACGATAAGTTCATCCTCTATAAATTGCACGGTAAGTGTACCTGGGGTGAGTGTTATTGAATTTGCCAAAATAGCTCTGTGGAGCTTGCTCTTGAGCTGTGTTTTCAGTCTGACAATACAAGGGCTTACGTTCATTTTGGGGCTTAGAACGATTCCCGCCACACTGATATTAGCAAGTATGATTTCCTTCAACAAAAGCAGCAGATATAAAGCATAAAGCGGCAGCTTGCGTATTCTAAAATTCCCTGTGGGAAGTAAATTTCGGTTAAAGTAGTATACCGCAGCTGAAATAACGATTCCTATCATAAAGACTTCAGCATTAAGCTTTTCACACAATATGAGCCAAAATAGCAGAAAGAGCACCGGCCATATGAAAGAACTGTTTTTTTTCAATACGGTATCCTCCACTTATCATTTATTTCCATGAAAAATCAGAATCCTATCTGCTGCATTATTTGTATTTTCATACAACCAAAGTGTGATTATTAATAACGCAGGATGCATTGGTAAGATGAGCATCTTCTTAAAATATGACAGATAGATGAGTAGGGGGAGAGAAACATATCTACCCCCCTAGGATTAGTATAATATACATTTACTTGCATAAATTCTCTATTCTTCTACAAAAATCCTTCAACATTTTTGAAATATTAATGTTTGTTTTCGTGTTTGCCTCCTACTGGAAAATCTTCCCTGAGTTCAATATTTTATTTGGGTCAAAGGCCAACTTTATATTATTCATCAGTCAAACATATATGACTTCTTCACGTAACCAATACCATGTTCTCCCGATACCAAGCCTTTCAATTCCACTGACTTATCATACATCGCTTTAAACACTGTGCCGAGCTTCTCTTCCCATTCTGCATCGGAAAGCTCATCCTTTAACACATATACATGCAGATTCCCGTCACCGGCATGTCCAAAACTCCTAATTCTAACATCAAATTGCTTTTGAAGCTCATCTGTATATTTAATAAATTCAGCAACCTTATTTCTAGGATATTCCTCCTAAATCTACTTTTACTAAACTTAAAACATACAGCTTACATTTCATTGTACTTATGAAAGTGGCGGTCGCGTGGTCTTATGGTCTGACCACATGTTGTATAAATATTATCACACTATTCTAACTATTTCAACGTTAGTTATATATTTCACGAATAATATGACTGCAAAAATTCCTAAAATAAAGATGCAAGTAATATATTACATGCATCTTTATTTTCATCTGGACATACATCATGATAAAATTATATATTCTTTTCCATGTATTCATTTGCATAGTCTAAATGTTCCCTCATGGCTTTGCGGGCATCTACAGAGCTATGCTTTTCAACTGCTAAAAACATAGCTTTATGCTGTTGAAAAAGTACTTTCTTATTTTCTTGATCCGTTAATATTTTTGTTCTTGCCCCCTTAATGAAATCCTCCACAAGGACAGAAACGCTTTTTAAAATATTATAAATTAATATATTGCCTGAGCACTCTGCAAGCTTATAATGAAATTGTTTGTCAACTTCAGCATTATAAGTCTCATCTTCATTATCATCAAAGCTTAGCAGCAATTCTTTCAGCTGCTTTAATTGTCCCTCTGTGATTCTTTTGGCTGCAAGTCCTGCGGCTTCTACTTCCATTATTTTTCTGAGCTCCCAGATTTCTTTTGGATTACTTCCCTCAAGAGTATACATAATCGCTAAAGGCTCTAGTAAATTATCTTCAAAGCTAGTCTTTATATAATTCCCTTCCCCTTGTTTGCACTCTACCAAGCCAATAACCTCTAAAGCTCTTAGGGCTTCTCTAATAGATGCTCGGCTTACCTGTAGCTGCTCCACTAAAGCTCTCTCAGAAGGAAGTTGATCTCCCTTTTTCATAGTACCGTCTTTAATCATATCTTTAATTTGATCTATCACTTGTTCATAAACTTTTGTATTTTTTATTGGATTGAACATCGTTTCCTCCTGAATAACCCGAAAATGTATTAGCTTTTTAGTATACTTGCTCATTAATATGAATTAACTATAACATGCTTTATAGATTTGTGAAATATTAAATCATAATTTTTTCATATGCTTTTTATCCGGACAGCAGATTCATGCATAATATTTATATTATACCTCCACATCAAAATAATAAATACCAGTTCATATCGAATAAATTGAATAAAAAAAAGAACTTCTTTTGGTTTAATGTATAATTTCTAACACTAACCCAAAGAATGTTCTTTCTCAGATATATAAATCATAAAGAACTTCAGAGAATGATCAATATACCGGGTGTCTTTTCACTGTATCTTCTACTTTTCCATTCTTACTTTTGTACAATCACAGATACCCCATCAGGTACTACAGTTACAGTTGCATCTGCGCCCTTGATTTCATATGCCATTTTCAGTGCTTCCTCAAGGGTATAAGCATGCAGCATATGCATATCTGTTACCATTTTGGGATCACACTGATCAGTAACAAGAATTACCTTATAATTAATTAAAATTCTTGCTAAAATCTGCGACTCCCACTGGTCAGGAATTGTACTTTCCATTGGAATTTGCATAATCTTATCCATAATTGACTGGGCTGTCGTGTTTTCCAAGAAGGTATTATAAAAAGCCTCCCCACCGTGTCCATCGTTGCATGCAGCCGCAATGATAATAACCCCATTTTCTTTTGCTGTAGCCTCTGCAGCCGTCATTCCTTTGACAGATTGATATATGTTTTGATCCAGTGGATACCCTCCATTAGAAGTAATGGCAATATCTGCCGGTTGAGCCTTCACACTTGCTAATTTGCTGACAAATTCACAGCCTGTTTCATGAGCAGCAGTCCTGTGTCCTGCAAATGCGTTGATAATTCTCTTTTCGCTGTCAATTACTACGTTCAATATAAAAGCTAAATTGGCAGCTTCAGCAGCATATACCATATCCTTATGAAGAGGATTTCCTTCTAACGTTCCCGCTCTAGCGTATTCACTGGCAATAAATTTTGAGCAATGATTGGCTAATACAGTTGTTTCTGATGCAACTCCAGGCAGCACACTTTTTCTTCCGCCAGAGAAACCAGCAAAAAAGTGAGGCTCTATGAAGCCTTCAGAAACTAATAAATCGGCCTCCATCGCCAGTTTGTTCAATATTAATTTCCCCCCGGAAGGTAATATTCCCACATCTACCAAACTGTTTTTGTCACGGCAGTCATGATTTACCAATTTTTCATTTTTAACGATTTCTTCTCCGAATTTATTCACCATTTCCTCATGAGTTGTTAATCGATGAAATCCCGTCGCAATTAATATGGTGATCTCCGCCTCTGGATTTCCGTTTCTAATCTCCTCTAACAACAATGGCATGGTGATTTTGCTAGGCACCGGTCTTGTATGATCACTGGTAATAATGACGATATTGTTTTTTCCTTTTGCCAGATCCCTTAATCTAGGTGATCCTATTGGGTTTTCCAGCGCTTTTTTGGCAATTGTTACTTGATCATCCTCAGTTTTGAAATGATGAGCCTTAGATTCTAGTACCCCTATTAGATTTCTTTCTGATACTTCTAAGTCAATGAATCCTTTTGAATAAGGTATTTTTACAATGGCCATAATATTCCCTCCTTATTACGTATCCGTAAAGAAACTATGATTGCAGTTTCCAATATAGAAACTGCAATCAACATTACTCTATATCAAACATCTTACCAGGGTTCATGATATAGTTTGGATCCCATGCCATTTTAATGCCCTTCATTAAGCTTAATTCTACTGGATCCATATTTTCTAACATGTACTTTTTACGTTTTACACCGATACCATGCTCCCCGCTGATTTTACCGCCTAGCTTTTTCGTTATTTGATACAATTCTCTTAGGGCTTTTGCTTCAATATCATGCCAATGCTCCAATGTATGGTCCGGATTCTTTACTAGTGTTGCATGAAGGTTACCGTCACCGGCATGCCCATAGCAAGGAATTTTAATATCATATTTCTCTGAGAGACGATCTAACTCGGGAATAATATCAGGTATCGCGGATATAGGAACAACGATATCCTCTAAGCTTTGAATTGGGCTTACTACCTTAAAAGCTTCTGCAATGTTTCTTCTGACACTCCAAATTCTTTCTTGCGTCGTATAGTTGTCCGCAACATAAACCTCAATAGCTCCATTTTCCATACATAAATCGCCAACAGCCTCAGCATCTAATTCAACTTGCTCTTGATTTGTTCCATCTACTTCTATTAATAGCATAGCACCAGCTTGCTGGTATGGTAAACTTTCATTTAAATACTCACAGGCAGTTTGAACGGATAGCTTATCCATAAACTCCATACTAACCGGAATTGTTCCTTTAGCCATAATGACAGGCACTGTATCAATGGCATCCTTTGGTGTTTTATAAAGCACAAGAAGCGTGGATTTTGCTGTAGGAAGTCCTGTTAATCGAATTGTTGCCTTCGTCACAATTCCCAGCGTTCCTTCTGAACCCACAATCAATTGCTTTAAATCATAGCCTGTTACGTCCTTAGAAAGCTTACCGCCTAAGTTTACGATATCTCCTGTTGGTGTAACCAGTTCCATTCCCATAATATATTTTCCGGTTACGCCATATTTTACAGCTTTGCCCCCGCCTGCATTCTCAGCAATGTTACCACCCAAGTAGCATGTCTCCAAGCTCATTGGATAGCCTGCATAAAACAAGCCTTTTTCCTTAATGATATTATTTATTTCATTTGTTACAATACCTGTTTCGGTAGTTATCATCATGTTTCCATAGTCTATATCCAAAACCCTATTCATTTTTTCAACGGATAAAAGAATACCTCCAAAGATCGGTATCGCCCCACCTGAAAGTCCACTTCCTGCACCACGAGGTGTGATCGGAATTAATTCACGATTCGCTAACTTAACAATCTGTGAAATTTCTTCTGCAGTTGTTGGTGTTACAACAACCTCCGGCATATGTCCATATTCCGCTGCATTGGTCTCATCATGAGAATAAGCTTCCATTTTCTCTTCATCACTAAAGACGTTTTTCGGTCCGACAATTTTCTTTAATTCTTCGACAATATCTAGGGTAACGTGATTATATCTCATCTTATTTTGCCTCCTTCTTATATGCTTCCAATCTGGCATTAAGCTTCGGAATTACTTCGAAAAGATTGCCCACGATACCAAAATCAGCTAGTTGGAATATATTTGCATCGGGATCTTGATTGATTGCAACGATATATTCAGAGGTTTTAATACCTGCTAAGTGCTGAATGGAGCCTGAGATACCTGCACAAATATACAACTTTGGAGAAACTGTTTTTCCGCTTAACCCAACCTGATGAGGATAAGGCAACCAGCCCCTGTCAACAGCATCTCTGCTGGCGCCTAATACACCATCAAAATGCTTTGCCAGATCACGCAGCAATACAAAGTTTTCTTGTTTCTTCATACCCTTACCGCCAGAAACAACAACTTCTGCCTCTTCTATATTAACAAATTCTTCAACATCTTTTCTAAAGCCAACCATTTTTACACGAGAATCCACCAATTCATCTTTTAGCGCCACCCGTATAATTTTACCTACTCTACTTTTATCTAAAGGTAATGGTCGGCTGGACTTTGGTCTTACTGTCGCCATCTGAGGTCTATGATCCGGCGTCTTTATAGTAGCCATGATATTACCACCTATGGCAGGTCTTGTTTGCAACAGGTTATTTGTTCCCTCTTCAATATCCAGCTCAGTACAGTCTGCTGTCAAACCAGTCTTAACATGTATTGCCACATGGGGCATCAAGGTTCTACCACTTGAAGTCGCAGCAGCTAAAATTGAATGAGGATGGTACTCTTTGATTAAATCTGAGAGTACTTTACTATAAGTCTCTACAATAAAATTTTCTAGACGGGCATCCTCTATATAATATACCTCATCTGCACCTCTATAGATTAACTCTTGCAGCGTCTCATCAGTAACATTGTTGCCCAACAAGACGGAACAGAGCTTTGTATCCATTTTATCAGCTAGTTTTCTTCCTCTGCTTAATAGTTCAAAGGAAACATCTCTTAATTTGCCTTTACTTTGCTCGGCAATCGTCCATATATAACTCATCGATAATCCCTCCTATATCAATTCTTTTGCTTCCAAGAATTTGATTAATCCCTCAACCGCTTCATTTACTCCTTCATCACCGGCAGCTTTAACGATCTTACCGCCTCTTGTAACCTTTGGATAACCAATCTTTACAACCTTTGTTGGAGATCCCTTTAAACCGATATAGGATTCCTCTAATTTTAAATCTTCAGCAGACATTACAGGAACTTCACTTACTCTTGCTTTTTTCTTGCCCCTCAAGGTCGGCAGTCTTGGATTACTAATCTCTTTAATCACTGTCAACAATGCCGGCAAAGGCATTTGCAATATTTGATATCCGTCTTCAACCAGTCTTTCAACCGTTATGCTATCCTTTGTAACTTCATCAATCTTACTAACATATGTAGCCAATGGAATATCCAGCCAAGCCGCAATTCCAGGACCTACTTGACCTGTATCACCATCTGTCGCTCTTTCTCCTGCTATTACCAAGTCATATTCCCCGATATGTTTAATCGCTTCTGATAAGGTATAAGAAGTAGCCCAAGTATCAGCACCTGCAAATTTCCTGTCCGATATCAGAATTCCTTCATCGCAGCCCATTGCTATCGCTTCCTTCAAAGCCTTTGTTGCAGCTTGTGGTCCCATTGTAAATACAGTTACTTTACCCCCAAACTGCTCCTTCAATTGAATGCCTGCCTCAATCGCATATAGATCTAGTGGATTTATTACACTTACTACGCCTTCACGAATCATGGTACCTGTTTCTTTATCCATTTTTACATTGCTTGTTTCAGGAACCTGTTTAATTGGAATAATAATATTCAATTTCATTTCCTCCTATTCTAGGTTTATTGTTAAGATGCAGGATAAACAACGGGCTATCCTGCATCTTTGCTGTTAATCACTGTGGTATCTTGTAAGCTCCGTCTCAACAAAATCCAGATGATCGAACATTTCTTTTTTTGCTAGCTCATGATTTCCTTCTTTAATTGCATTAAAAATATTAAGATGCTGCAAATATAACCTCTCTGCATTACCGTCCTTGTAAAACATATATTGTCTGCTAGATCGCATATTTTGAACTAATAAATCGGAAATTAAATTCATCATTTTTACCAGCATCCTATTGCCGGTTGCCTCTGCGATGCTGTAATGGAACGCAGCATCATTCTCTTCCCCTAAAATGTTTTGCTTAAAATCCTGTTCCATTAATTCAAGGGCTTCTTTTATTTTTTTAACATCCTCTGCATCGGCACGAGCAGCTGCCAATTCTGCAGCATAGGATTCCATCATCTTTCTGACTTCCAGAAGCTCCAGGCTGGCTTCACGATCCATAGCCATAAACAGTGCCAAGGGTTCGATTAAGAGCTGTTCCGATACCTCTGCAATAAAAGTTCCT
The DNA here is from genome assembly GCA_029256325.1 of Clostridia bacterium. GTDB lineage: Bacteria > Bacillota > Clostridia > Lutisporales > Lutisporaceae > GWB2-37-7. Next base: position 13,630 of record JAQSYD010000012.1, on the reverse strand, counting down.
TCTCCGTGCCTGCTTTCCAGTATGCCTAAAAAAGCTAAGGCACTCAAAGCCTCTCTGACTGAAGTTCTGCTGACACCCAGCTTATCAGAAAGTTCACGTTCACACATTAATTTATCACCGGGCTTCAGGTCTCCCTGCCTCATCAGTTCTTTTATTTGCTCAACGATTTGTTCATAAACCCGCTTTGTCTTAATAGGCTTGAACATCCTCATCAACCCCTATTCACCATTTATTAAATCGCTTCTGTATACAAATTTAGTGCTCTTAAATAGTGCTCTTTAGAATAATCCCGGTGCGAAAATATACATTGCCACATAGGCAAATATACCTGCCACCAAGGCGTATATAAAGCAAGGAATTACATTGGTACGAATCACTTTTCCTTCTTTGCCTAAAACCCCTACTGTAGTACATGCCGCAACAACGTTATGTATGCAAATCATGTTTCCAGCAGCTCCCCCTACTACTTGAAGACCAACAATGATTAATCTTGACATACCGATTTGATCTGCTACGCCAAATTGGAAGCCAGAGAATAAGATGTTAGAAGTTGTGTTGCTTCCTGACATGAATGCGCCCAATATACCGATAAATGGTGCAAATATTGGCCATACTCCTTGGAAAATATCAGCTGTTACATTAGATAATGCTACCATCATACCCACTTGACCGGTTGTGTTATTACCAGAGGTAAGCATAACTTGTACCATCGCAATTGCAAAGCCTAAGGCAATAGCTGCAGGTATCACTTGCTTAAAGGAAGTCTTCCATGTCTCTTTCACATTTTCCTTGCTCATCTTATGCATAAATATTGTTATGATAGATACAAGAATGAATGCTATTGTTCCAGGCAAATATAAATATTGTAAAGAGTAATTTAATTTTGTTCCTAAGATTCCTTTCCAGAAAATCGTAAAGGTAGGACCAGTTAGAATGGCTTTGAGTCCTAATGCCGGAATTCTTGTAACAACCAATATTAATGAAACAAGAATATAAGGAAGCCATGCCATGAAGCTGCTGACTTCTTTCTTATCGTCCTCAACTGTTACAGCTGCTTCTGTTGCTCCTAACCAAGAGCTGTCCCACTTACTTTTGTTAGCGAAATCCCATGGAGTCTTAGGTTGTAAGAAGCCTTTTTTTGTAGCTGTTACAACAACGGCAATTGCAATTAATCCTGATGCTAGAGATGGTAACTCCGGACCAAAGACAAATGCAATAAAGATATAAGGTATTACAAAGGAAAGACCTGCAAAGATCGCAAAAGGTGCTATTTCCAAACCTTCCTTAAATGATTTCTTTTCACCAAATAGTTTTGTCATCATACAAACGATGATGAGCGGCATGAATGTACCCATTATTGCATGAGGTAATCCTGCCCAAATACCAACATTATGAAGGAATGTAGGCCCTGTGAAGCCTGCTGCTTCAATTTTGGATAAAATTTCTGGAGATCCCAGTATAGAAGATACTCCTCCCAAAATTGGTGTTCCAACTGCACCAAAGCTAACAGGAGTACTATTGCCAACTAAAGCTAACATTGCGGCTGCTAATGGAGGAAATCCCAATCCAACCAGCAATGGTCCTGCTAATGCTGCAGGTGTTCCGAATCCAGCGGCGCCTTCGATAAATGCACCAAATAGAAATGCGATAATGATTGCTTGAACTCTTCTGTCAGGGCTTATGCCATAAAAAGTCTTATTGATTGCTTTGATTGCTCCACTGTTTTTTAATGTATTCATTAATAAAATTGCACCAAAAACGATAATTAAAATATTAAATGCACTTAAACCACCAAATATTGTAGCTCCTGCCAACCATTGAAAGGATACTCCCCATTTAAGTGCAGCTATAAGAACTGCCACACCCCACGCCACCGGCATAACCTTTTTTGCTGGCCAGTTAAAACCAACCATTAAAACGATTGTTAATATAATTGGTATTGATGCTAAAATAGCTAACATTGAATAATGACCTCCCTTTTTTTATTACTCCTATTTGTAAATCTACAAAACCAAAGGAATAGCTTATCTATTCCGCTGTTATCAGAGCTTACTGCACCCCTCCTTTTTGGAAATAAGGTCATCCACACGTCAGGTGGTCTGACCACAATAGAGTATATTCAATCATTTTTTTTAAATTCCTTCTTTTTTCTGAACATTAAGACAATTTTTTCTTGTTATTCTTTTAACTATTTTAAACGGTTCTTATTGCTTTGTTTTACCAAAATATAGTTTGTTATTTGTTTATCAAACCCTTGCAGTCAAACGAATCTTAATAATAATTTTTAAACTAAAATTTTTAATATCCTCTATCAAACTAAAGGATAATTATCTCCCATTTAATTGTCAAAATATTTAGTTTATTGAAGATTGAAGGAAATTAAAACTTCATGTTGAATTCCTTATCAAGAAATATTTACTGTTTCTGCGATAAATAAGTTAGGGGGGCTTTACATTGTATATCATTGAACCTATTTTTGCTCAAGAATTAGTTGAACTAATTAATAAAGAGACTCAGCAAAACGCACATATTTTTGGCGAAGATGGCAAAATTATAGCCACTACCCAACCGGAACGACTTGGAACTATTCACGCCGGCGCAAGGGACATTATGTCGGGAAAAATTAATTTCATCGCTATAACAGAAGAAATGTCAAAGACAATGAGCGGTACAAAACCCGGTTTTAGCGTTGGCATTGACTCAAAGAATGTGCGTATTGGTGCTATCGGTATTAGCGGAGATCCACAGCTTATGAAACCCATTGCAATGATTGCTAGTCATGTAATTGTTTCAGAGTATGAGAGAAAGCTTTTTATGAATAACATGAATACAATGGCAAATAAGATCAATGAAAGTCTTCAAGAATCTTCTGCTGCTTTAGAGGAGATATCTGCCGCTTTTGAACAACAAGGCAAGAGTGTTGAAGGCTTGCAAGAAATGACGATAGAAGCAAAGCATAATGTAATGGAGACAAATCAAATCAGCGATTTGATTCAAAAAATTGCAAAGCAAACAAATGTATTAGGCATTAATGCATCTATCGAGGCAGCCAGATTAGGAAATGAGGGAAGAGGCTTTAATATCGTTGCCAGAGAGGTAAGAAATCTGGCAGAAAACACAGCTACTTCAGTAAACCAAATATCTGATATGCTAAAAAAAATACAAAACAACATTTTAGTTATTTCAGATGATATTCAAGCTTATAATACCTCCTCAAAGAATCAAACCATAGTCGTTCAGTCCCTGGCTCATGAGCTGGATAACATAACGACTGCTCTTGATAATTTTACAAGGCTATTAAATTAAATAAAGGAGGTAACCATGGATAAAATTGTATTCCTCAACTCAGCCAGGCTAGACTTTGACAACCGACTTGATTTTTCACCTATGACCGAAATAGGTGCTTTTACCAAATACGATGAAAGTAGTAATGAAGAAATCCTACAAAGGATCAAGAACCAAGATATTATCATTACCAAGGAATTACCCATCGGGAAGGATTTAATTGAACAGTTTCCACCCTCTATTAAACTCATTTGCGAAGCTGGTACGGGTTATAATAACATTGATATTGCTGCCGCTGCCAAAAGAGGAATCTCTGTTTGCAATGTACCGGGCTACAGTACTGAAGCCGTTGCTCAATTAGCAATTACCTTCATGCTAAATTTAGCCTCTTCCATGATCAAACAGCAGAATATGATCAAGCAGAATGATTATAGTAATTTTACGAAATGTCTTCAGGTACCTCACTTTGAATTGCAGAATAAGACCCTTGGAGTAATTGGGACCGGTGCTATTGGACAGCATGTAATAAAGATCGCCAGGGTCTTTGGAATGAATATTCTAGTTTACAATCGAACTGCAAAGTCCTTTAATGACCCTAATATACAACAGGTTGTACTTGAAGAATTGCTCAAACGTAGTGACTTTGTTTCAATCCACTGTCCACTTACCCCTGATACAAAGCATCTTATTCATAAAGACAGCTTAAATTTAATGAAGCCTTCGGCATTTATTATTAACACTTCAAGGGGACCTATTATCAAGGAAACTGATTTGATTGAAGCCCTGCAAAACGGCAGAATTGCCGGAGCAGCTCTGGATGTTCAAGATCCTGAGCCGCCAGAGTTGACCAATCCATTATTCACTATGGATAACGTTCTCCTTACTCCACACATTGGCTGGAAGTGCTTTGAGTCAAGACAAAGACTTATAAGCCTCTTAACAAATAATATAAAATCCTATATTCAAGGAAACCCTATAAACATTGTAGGTTAAAATTCAATTTCATTTCTTCATGCATCATTTTCAATAACGCAGGGGATGTTCTGATTTCACATCAATCAGAACATCCCCTGCGTTACATGGCTGCCAAATTATTAAATAAATCTATATCATTGAATAATCACATTCTCCTGAAATGGCAACCGTAGCATCCTTTCTTACTTCTTTGCAAAACAAGTACAGCGAAGAATCAATATCTGCCATTCCCGGCAAATCACTAGCCTTTACAGCCTGCTTCAATGCAGATGCCAATTCTGCATTATTAATAGTTATATTATGGTGATTGCTCTGGATAAAATCAGCCATCATTTCTATATATTTTGAATCAGCATTGGGTTGAAAGCTATCCGCTTTAAAATACTTATCGTTGCCCTGATAGTCTATGGAATAGGTATTTAGTGTGCCCATTCCTTGTTTTCTAAAATAATTTGCAGCTATAGCTGAAATCGCACTGGAGTCTACCCCTCCTGAAAGAAATGTGCAAACGGGTACATCAGAGATCAACTGCCTTTCTACCGCATCAACAAATAGATTTCTTATACGGTCAACAGTAGTATCCAAGTCATCCGTATGCTGCTTGCTCTCCAATCTCCAGTATTCCCTAAGCCTCATTTTACCCTCCACAAAGCTTAGGCAGTTTCCGGGAAGCACTTCGTTGATATTCTTAAAGACTGCATTTCCAGGAGTCCTTGCCGGTCCCAAACCAAATATCTCCAATATACCTTCACTGTCAATAATTGGTCTTACTTCAGGATGTGCCAACAATGCCTTAAGTTCAGATCCAAATATAAAGGAACTGCCTTTTTGCGTATAAAAAAGAGGCTTTACTCCCAGGGGATCCCTTGCAACAAAAAGCTTTTGATGGTTCTCATCCCATATTCCGAAAGCAAAAATACCATTGAAATAATTTACGCAGTCCTCTCCCCATTCGATGTAAGCTGTAAGCAGAACCTCCGTATCAGAATAGGATTTAAAGCTATACCCTCTGTCTTTCAGCTTATCCCTTATTTCGGATGTGTTATAAAGCTCTCCATTATAAATAATCACATAAATATTGTCTCCAATAGGTTTTATCATTGGCTGTCCACCACCCTCAGGGTCAACAACTGTAAGCCTTCTATGACCCAGCAGGGCATGCTGCGAAGCATATATTCCAAAGCTGTCAGGTCCTCTTTTCGACAATGTATCTGTCATTTTTTCCATGATGTGTTTATCAGCGCTTATATTCTTTTGCGTATCTACCCAGCCTATTAATCCACACATAGTATGCCTCCTCGAAAAAAAAGATTTAACAATAATATTATTTTATGAGCAGGAGCTAAATTTGGTGCCACTTATAGCTGTAGTACAAGCTGTGTGTCAAATGTTACCTGTATTTCATACTGTAATAATGAGCGAAATTCATAGGGAAGGAGTAGATACTTGTGAGCTTTTTCAGCTTGATTCTTATTGCAGCTGCAGTAAGTCTCGATGGTTTTTGGGGTGGCTTTGCTTTTGGCTTGCGAAAAATCAAGATACCCATTGGTTCCTTAATCATAATATCCTTTTGGTCAGTAATTTGTACTATGATTACTATGCTTATAGGGCATTATTTAAGAAATGTCATACCTATTGAAATGGCGAAATATATAGGTGCTATACTGCTATTGCTGCTTGCCTTCTATACATTGAAGGAAGGCTACGAGCATAGAAAAGAAATCCGAGGAACATTAAAACCCAAAATAAACATTCATGATTTGGCGAAAATACTTCAGAATCCGCTGTTGGCAGACTATGACAATGAAAATGACATAAAGCCTATGGAGGGTACTATGCTTGGCTTGGCCGTTGCCATGGATGCGTCTATTGCTGCTTTTACAATAGCTTTGTTAGGCATTAATCCATTTACCACGCCATTTTTATTCGGAGCAGCTCACTTTATAATGATCGGAGCAGGCAATATGATTGCGAGGACACAATTGGTAGAGAGCTTTGGCGAGAAATTTGCATTGCTTCCGGGCTTTATACTATTAATATTGGCAGTACTTAGATTTATATAAAGATGAAGGGCTGGCATGGAAACCAGCCCCTACTTTATTCAGTTACCAGTCTTTTTTCACCTTCAATTGCTTGTATAGGTGCAATATTCTGCGTTACTTCCATCGTACCGATATATTCCCCAGTTTCATCTCTTACAGCAAAATATCTTATGTATACATACATCTGTCCCATCTTGATCCAGAAATCCTCATGATCCTTACGCCCCGCTTTGAAGTCCTCCACCATTTCCTCTACAATATGAACACTGGCAGGGGGATGGCAGTTGGAAACATTCCTTCCTATAATAGCTTTAGTTCTGGCAAATATACGTTCTTTGCCCAAAGTAAAATATTTAACTACATTATCCTTGTCAATAAAGGTAATATCTATAGGTATCGTATTTAGTAGTCCGTTTATCTCCTTCACTGACAATATCCCTGTATCAAACCTTATGCTGCCATTTGGCTGAAGACTCTGTTCCTTGGACTTATCCCCTACATTGGCTCTTAGTGGTTTCCAATAGCCCGCAGGCTGCGTTAAGCAAAAACCTATTTCATCGCTTTCTTCCGCAATATTGAACCATTCATCCTCTGTCAATGTATCTAAAGCCATAGGAAACAGTATATTATCTTCCTTAAATATCATTTCATTTATCTTATGAACTGCTTCCTGTATTGCCGCTGCTGAATCGGCTGCGTCCCCTTGAAGTTTGGCCTTAGCTGCCTTAAGGTCTGCTCTGATTTCGTCATCTACTCCCCACATAACCTTTGGAGGTGCTGTTACACCATACTTCTCAAGATATGGGAAAAGCAGATTTTCTTTGCGGCTGTAATGCTTATCTATATCCAACAATGCATTTAAATCAGCCAATAGTTTGTTCTTGCTGTCTGCAGTGGCATTTCCTTTATAGGCTTCCAGATTACGCAGGATCGAATCATTTATCAGCTTCTCCAGCTCTCTGTTTTCCAGCTTAAAGGTATGTATCGGATGACCTGGCGTATCTTCCGGCGTCTCACCTGTAAATTCATCCTTATGTATTTCTTCTATTGAGCCTTTAAAAACAGATGCATGCACATCACATAGACTTTGTATCTCCTCTACAGGCATACCTTCTGCGATGAGGCTTTGTTCCAAATCTGAAATTTCTTTCGCTGCGACACCTTCAAAAACCTCTTGGAACTTTCTTTTTACTTCTTCCGGGTCCTTTCCTTCATGAAGCTGTTTAATAAGCTCCTTTAGCACCTTTTGTCGATACTCCCTGTTGTTTATTATTTCGCTCATGGGATTCCCTCCTTTTTTTATCTATAGCTCATTTATCAGAAAAGACTAAACGTTCACCTTAAAACCCTTGGCTGAAAATGCTTCCCGAATCATATCCATATCGATGTTCTTCATTGCTGCACCCTTGGCAATTGTCATAAAGCGGCCTGCTGTATTCAACATAGCCGGATTTGCTATGTCCTTGAAGCCTATTTCCTGCATAATCTGAATAACCTCAGGATACTGACTGCAAAGCTCATATACGCTTTTATTAAGGTCTATCTGTTTATCCATACATTTCACCGCCATATTATATTTGTTTCATGTTTATGTCGATATATTACTTATTATTATTTACGTGAAAGGAAAATATTTATAACGAGGCAAAAATATGTCCCCCACTTCTATAAGTGGCGGGTTCCGATTTCCGCAACAGGAGGTGGGCATATATTCCCCTGCCTCGTTGAAACGCCTTGGGTAGGTTTTTTGCAACAGGTGCAAAAAACTTTCAATAAATCTTGTTATAATAAAAAATAAGAGCTGCAAATGCAGCTCTATTTCATCAATTCTTCAATTTTATCGTCCTCTAATCCCAATAAGACTTCATCATCTATTAATACAGTTGGTATTCCTACTCTTCCCGCTTCTTTTACCGGAATGTATAGAGGATTGGTATCCCTTATCTTAAGAAATCTTTTCAACGCACCAAAGTCCAAGCTAATATCAAAGTACGCAAACTTAATTCCTTTTTCTGAAAGAACCTCTTTCAGCTCAACACATCCAGGTCAATGATGACTTCCATAAATAATAACCTTTTTCACAATGATCCCTCCAAATAATTATTTGTTCTTGTTAAAATAAACCGCTTAATATATCCTCTAAGGTTACATTTGCTATGTATTTGCCTATTTCAAAGCCTTCCAAGGCTTTAATAACATCTGCTTCAGCATGTTTTACTCCCGTAAGTGCTGCCTCCAGCTCATTTACATCTCTTTCACCAAAGAAATCTCCATAGATCCTTATGGCATTTATAATTCCTTTTTCAACTTCCATATTGAATTCCACAGTTCCGCCGGCAAACCTCTTTGTGTTGTCAAAACTGTACTTTGGCGAATTGCCATAAATCCATTCCCATGTGGTATATTTTTCATCAACCAGCTTCTGTATGGCACAAGTCTCTTCTTCACTCATTTCATAAACCTTATCTATGCTATTGATTTTCATGAAATGTGTCTGCAGGAAATCCCTAAATTCTAAGACTGTCATGGGCTTCGGCAGATGCTCACTGATGTTCGTCACTCTACTGGCAACTGATTTTACACCCTTATCTTCAAATTTTATAGGTTTTGGATTGAGCGCAGCTGTCAGATTGCTAAGATTTCCAGAAAATAATAAAGTTCCGTGGTGCAGCACTCTATTTTTCCAATAATATTGAGCATTACCAGAAAATTTCTTGCCCTCTATTGTAATATCATTTCTGCCGGAGAACTCTGCATTAATTCCCAATTCTCTTAAAGCATTGATAATAGGCAGCGTAAATTTCTTAAAATCTATGCCTTGATTTTCTACCTTGTTTGTCAAGAAAGTAAAGTTTATATTCCCCAAGTCGTGAAAAACTGCTCCGCCCCCTGAATATCTTCTATTTACTCTGACATTGTTTTCTTTTACATAATCAATATTGATTTCAGCCATGGCATTTTGGTTCTTGCCAATAAATACACAGGGCTCATTTCTCCAAAGCATGAAGCATTCTTCATCGGTGTTTTTCAGAAAGTATTCTTCTACGGCCTGATTGAAATATGAGTTTGTGAAATCATTTTGTATATAAAGCATTCTCATTCTCCTTTACTATTAGACTTTGTTTGCCTTATTCTCCCGAAAGAACCTCATCTGCATGATAAGAGCTTCTCACAAGAGGTGCAGATACAACATTTTTGAAGCCTAAGGCTATTCCAATTTCCTTATACTTTTCAAATATATCCGGATGTACATATTCCACAACAGGATGATGTTTACTGGAGGGAGCCAGATATTGCCCGATAGTTATGATATCACAACCTACAGCCCTAAGCTCCTGCATAACCTTTACAACTGATTCTTCCGATTCCCCCAAGCCTAGCATTATACCGGACTTGGTTAATATTCCGCTGCTCTTCTCCTTTACATTTTTCAGCAGTTCCAAGGAACGTTCATAGATGGCCATGGGTCTGACCCGGTCATAAAGTTCTGGAACTGTTTCAACATTGTGATTTATAATATCAGGCTTTGCAGCTATAACCTTGTCCAGGGCAGCCTCATCACCATTAAAATCCGGAATTAGGACTTCTACCGTAACCTTCTGTGGAAGCTTTTGAATTTCTCGTACCACCTCAGCAAAATGTTCTGCCCCGCCGTCCTGTAAATCATCACGAGTGACAGAGGTAATCACGGCATGCTTAAGTTTTAACTTCGAAACTGCCATAGCCACCTTCCGCGGCTCCTCCTTGTCCACAGTTTGTGGTTCTCCCTTGGTAACATTGCAAAAAGTACAATTTCTGGTGCAAACATTGCCCAATATCATAAAGGTTGCTGTACTTCTATTGAAACATTCCATCTTGTTAGGACAATTGGCTTCCTTACAAACAGTATTTAGTGACAGCTCCTCTAGTATATGATTTACTTCGCTGGAAACATGGCTTCCTTGTATCCTTCTTCGTAACCATTCTGGTTTTTTTGTATACATGCTTAGCTCCTCCGTTCGAAAAAAAGACCACTGATTATATCGTCAATGTCTGTATTTGCAATATGCTTACTGATATCATACTGTGATAGGACATATTGAATTGCACCTATCCATATACACAGAGTATTTCTCCATAAAATATAACATTCCTCTTCTTAGTTTTTCATAAAACACACTTCAACAGCATAATTCAAATGCGGGCTTGTACTTTCATTTCTGATATATAGCAATATATTCTTTGCTTTCTGTCAGCTTCAACAGCATCAGAACCTTACTTTGTGGGCTGTAGCTCCGTAGTGCGACAAAGCAAGCTTCTTCGGAGGGATTCCTCTTGGGTCTCTGAAGCTTTGCTACATCAAATTATTCCTTAGGCAAAGTGTTTGTGGTATATATAAATATTGCTATATTTTCTTTACTTTCATTTCATAATCAATTTATTGCTTGCCAATCAACCTGCATCTTAATGTTTCTCCCGTAGGTGTAGTTGCCAGCCCACCCATGGAGGTTTCTCTCAAGGCAGCAGGCATTGCCTTGCCTATTTTATACATCGCATCTACCACTTCATCAAAGGGAATCATACTTTTAATACCTGCCAAAGCCATATCTGCACAAGCCATAGCATTTACCACGCCAGTTGCATTTCTCTTAGAGCACGGCACCTCTACCAAGCCCGCTACAGGATCACAAACCAAGCCAAGTATGCTCTTTAAAGCAATTGCCCCTGCATCCAATGCCATTTCAGGTGTACCACCATACAGCTCAACGATTGCCGCTGCAGCCATTGCTGCTCCAGCTCCACACTCTGCTTGACAACCACCCTCAGCTCCTGATATCGTTGCATTTTTCTTGATAAGCTGACCTACTCCGGACGCAGTTAGCAATGCATCAATGATCGCCTCTTCATCTGCATCTATAGTCTCTGCTGCTGTGATTACTGCCGCCGGCACGATGCCCGAAGCTCCCGCAGTCGGCATAGCCGCGATCCTTCCCATTGATGCATTCACTTCGGAGGTTGACAATGCTCTGGCTATAGCCCTGTTTACAACATCTCCACATACCGTTCTGTTCATTTTTCTGTACTGATCTGCTTTTACAGCATTGCCGCCTATAAGGCCACTTACGGATCTAGTCTCTTTATCAATACCACTTTGTGCTGCATCCTTCATTACTTGCAATACTTTTCTTATTTTGCTGCGAACGTCTTCTTCGCTGCATTCCATAAGCTTGCACTCATTTCGAAGCACGATGTCGCTTATCCTACAATTGTTTTCTTTTGTTTCATTTATTAATTCGTATGCTTTGTTATACATAATTACCTCCGTTTCTTTCGTTAAACAATCGCATTTAGTACTCTTACTGAAATAACATTCTCAATTTGCAAAATTTCATCCACAATACTTTCAGGAGCAGCATTATCTGTCTCAATCACAGTTGTTGCTACTTCTCCCTTACTGGATCTGCTGACTCGAAGAGTCGCAATGTTCACTTCATTTCTAGCTATGGCTCCTGTAATTTTGCTTATCATTCCACGAACATCACTATAGGTTGCAATAATTACTGGGTATTGACCGCTTATTTCCAATGCACTGCCGTCAACTTCATTAATCATGATATTTCCTCCTCCGATGGAGGAACCCACAAGAGTCAGCAACACGATATCCTTATTTTTAATCACTATTTTGACCGTATTCGGGTGAACTTCTCCCAGATCAGTCTCTATGAAATCTACTTTTATACCCTTTTGTTCTGCAAGCTTCAATGAGTCACGCAGGCGTTCATCATCTGCACTCATGCCTAAAATCCCTGCAACCAGAGCTTTATCAGTTCCATGTCCCTTATAGGTTTTGGCAAAGGAGCCGTGAAGATAAAAATCTACTGCATCAAAGTCTTCATCACATATACTGCTGGCGGCTTTGCCGAGCTTTTCAGCACCAGCTGTATGTGAACTGGACGGTCCAATCATAACAGGCCCCATTATTTCAAAAATACTAACATTACTCATCATATTCCTCCTATGCCGAATTATAATAGAATACTTCTCTATTTAGTGATATTAAAGTATAGTGCTGATATCCTTCCACGTGCAGCACCCCTGGAAAATCTCAAAGTGTCTCATGACCTTTACAAAATTCTTCATTACATTCAGAGGGATTTCTATAGATACCAACATATTACTTTAACATAGCTTCCTTAATTATTATGCCAATTGTTTTAATATTAATTTAGAGCTAGTCGACTGTCAATAAGTCACTCATTATTTCATAAATTTACATAAGTAAATTGTTAAAAAGTTATCTATTTAATCCCCGTTAGAATGCCATTTATGCTACAACAATGGATTGATTTTAAGCAAATATTGTGATAATATTACAAATTAGGATATACTATTTATTAAAATAATTGAATACCCAAATGAAAATGACGGGAGATGCTTGGAGATGTTGAAATTTCAGTTCTCCAAGAGCCGAAGGAGCAATCTGTAAAATGCCAATTTTCGGAGAAACTTTCAGGCAAAAGTATCGTTATTCGATGGAACTCTGAAAAGCTTTAAGCACCGACGGAGAAAACACTTCTCGTGTGAAACTCTCAGGTAAATAAACAGAGGTATAATATGGCTCCTAGAATAGGTATGCTATCTTATACCTCTTTTTTATCTTATAGCTTAAATTTCTTATAAAAATCTTTTGAATTATCGAAAGGAGGAAAAAAATGGATAATTGTAAAAAAACAGCTCTATTTAATGCACACCAACGCTGCGAAGGAAAAGTAATTGATTTTGCAGGCTGGGCATTACCAGTTCAGTATGAGGGCATTATCCCAGAACATGAAGCAGTAAGAAACAACGCAGGGTTATTTGACGTGTCACATATGGGCGAGGTAGAGGTTAAGGGTCCTCAGGCTTTTGACTTTGTTCAAAACCTTGTAACCAATGACGTATCCACAATGCAGGATAATCAAGTAATGTATGCATTAATGTGCTATCCAGACGGAGGTACTGTAGATGATCTTTTAGTTTACAAGTTCAACAATGAGTTCTTCTATCTTGTTATAAATGCCAGCAATGTAGAGAAGGATTATCAATGGATGCTTGATAATAAGAATAACTACAATGTAGAGTTGAAGAATGTATCAGAAGAGGTTTCTGAGGTTGCTTTACAGGGTCCAAAAGCACAGGAAATATTGCAGAAGCTTACAGATACAAATCTTGACAACGTCAAGTTTTTCTATTGTCAAAGAGATGTGGTAGTTGCAGGCGTTAAATGCCTAATATCCAGAACTGGTTATACCGGAGAAGACGGCTTTGAAATCTATGCTTCAAATCAAGATATCGAAACCGTTTGGGAC
>JAQSYD010000148.1 GCA_029256325.1 Clostridia bacterium | reverse complement strand
GGTAAATCTTTAAGGGTTAAATCAAAAGGACCATTATACACGAGCGCCTTCATAAACCAAACAACTCCATTCTGAAATTTATCTATTACCCTCTATAGGGATGTATATCATGGGCTTTAAAAAATTGAATACCACCGGCTATATCTTCTTTGAAGTTCTTAAAAGTAGCTGCTTCAATAGAAATAATCTCCTTGTAGCATATCTTTTTGAGAACATTCAAAAATGGAGCATAATCAAAACCATCTTCCAGGCTAGGTATAAACCGCTCCGGGAAGTTAGAATAAGGATAATCTATATGGATATGTTTGATATACTTTTCATATTTTACGATATCCTCCAGGTCCCCATTGATTGCAACAAGGTGTCGCAAATCGCAGAAGGTTTTTAGATTATGCTTGCCAAAGCTGTCGATGAAATCAACTGCTTCAGGTATCGAATTAATAAAGTTAGAAAAACTTGGTCCCAAAGGTTCAAGTAAAACGGTAATATTATGTTCCGCAGCAATATCACACATGATATCCATGAATTCCATCAGCTGATCATGTGCACGCTTTACATCCCCTTCTACGGGTAGTCTTCTTGTTCTGCCATTGCCAAACACATAATAGCGAGCACCCATTTCGGAAGTTCTATAAGCGCCCTTTTTAAGGAACTCCTTCCAATGCGCCATATCAAAAGCCGGATCTGCGATAACCACATCTAAAGGGATTGGGTTGTCATATACTTCACAAGGGAGCGCAAGGTCTTTTACCTTTTTAAGAGCTGCTTTATATTCAACATCCTCCAAACCCATAATTTCGCGAATATGGAGCTCCGCACAGTCATATCCAGCAGCCGCAATGTCTTCAAGATCCTTCAGGTAACCAAAATGGCTAAGTCTCATTTTCATTTAAATCACCCTTTCACATAGGATATCCTACAAATTTACCTTAACCCCTCTTCATTTGTTAACTTACCCGCGACTGCTCATTTGGCAGCCGCGGGTAAATATATAAGGTTCTATTTGTAATTACTTTTCTAGCTCTGTAAGTAGTGTGTCAACCAGCTTATCGCCGATATCTGCACGAATCATGTCATAAACAGGCTTTGCCTTTTCTATCATTTGGTCAAACATTTCAGGTGTGAAGTCAACAACCTTCATTCCTGCATCTGTAAGAGACTTCAGGTTAGTCGCTCCAAAAGCACCAAGCTTTGAAGAAACATCAGCTGTCGCTTCAGCTACCGATTCATCCATGATCTTCTGATAATCTGCTGGCATTTTTTCATAGAGATCCTTATTCATAATGAATTGGTTTAAGTAGAGTAGGTGATGAGTATTGATTACATACTTTTGAACTTCCATAAACTTTGCATTGAACATTGTATCGTATGCATTTTCTTCTGCTTCTACAAGACCCTGCTGCAATGCCATGTAAAGCTCTGCAAATATAACTGGTGTTGGATTTGCACCTAATGCCTGCCAATAAGCCATATGGTATTTATTTTCCATTGTTCTTATCTTTAGGCCTTTGAAATCTTCCAGCTTCGTGATATTTTTGTTTGAAGAGGTTTCACGGAAGGTTCCACCTTGCAGATAGCCAAGGTTAACAAAACCTGCTTTCGCATAAGCTTCATTTATAAGATCCGTGAATGCGCTCTTATTCAGTGCTCTGTCAATGGTAGCCGCATCATATTTCGAGAATACATTGGGGAGATCGAATACTGCGAGTTCAGGTACGAAGGATGCTGCTGGAGCAGTCTGAAGAAGTACTATTGATATATCGCCGGCTTGAACGCCCTCTACCATTTCTCTGTCACTGCCAAGCTGCATTGTAGGGAAAAGGTCTACCTTAATTTTACCTTGAGATTTTGCTTCAACAACTTCCTTGAATTTCTTAGACCAGAGGTCTGCTGCAGTTCCTTCAGGTGCACCATGGCCTAATATAAGAGTGAATTCTTGTGCCTCTGCAACATTGTTTGAAGGGACATAACAATAGCAATAACTTTGTTTCTCTTCATTTTCTTTCCTCCTCGTTTTTTGTTTTATTTTTTGACTCTATGGTCTTCTAGCTGAGGTGAATAGATCCATACAAACTTAAGCACTTCGTCACCGGTATTCACAATTGAATGAAACTCTCCTGGCGGATTGTAAACACAGATACCAGGTTCAAGCTCAATCGTCTGTGTCTCTGTTATAAACTGACCTCTCCCCTGCAGAAAGTACATAACCTCCTCTTCCTTTTCATGCTTGTGTCTTGGTACGCTTCCACCGACATGCGTCTCATTTACGCCCATTGCTAAGTTCTGTGCTCCTACAGTCTTTTCAGAAACGAGAATCCAAGATGTACGCGCTGGTTCACGATAAATACCTTCCACGTCTTTAATGTTGACCACTTTTAATCCTGACATTATAATCCTCTCCCATCTCATAAATTAATGAATATAATATTACATTAGCGTTGTTTGTTATACGCTAACTTTAAAAAGCGTCCGTTCTGACTTCTACTGACCAGATGCGTTCAAGCTCTTCCTGCGGAATGTCAAACACTGTATTATTAGGAGGTAATGGCTCTTCTGTCATAAACTCTGGTATTCTCTTATACTTTTCAGACACCCCGGCAAGTTCATTGAACTTACGCTCCGTTTCCAACACGTCGGCACCCATATTCCTGATTTCCCCAAATGTCAGATCCCAGCCATATCTGGCTTTATACAAAGCTGAAAGCAAAGCATGGTTCTTGACAAATGCAGGTCTAATAAACAGGCATACGCCCATGGAATCAAGAAGTGCAGCTCTAACCTGCAGATTGTACGAATTATTAACCTGATTCTCTATGCCTAAAGGGTTATTTGTCTTAAGTGTTTCAAAAGCATTACCGGCTGTATGATCTGCTCCCATTGGAGAGGTTACATACGTCACTCCATTGCCCTTTAACGCACGAGGATCGTAAGCCGGCATAGCCTGACCTTTTGCTGCAGGCACACGTCTATTCCCAAATGCCTGACCCGTAAAAGCTGCACCATTTCCAATAATACGACCAAGATATGTCCCTTTTCCAATCTGTCTAACTATATCTTTAGCGGCTTCCGTGTCTCCGAACTTAATTACTCCGGAATCCATTGCTACTGCAATAGCTGCGCCGCATTCTATCGTGTCAACACCCACCTGATTGCACAAATGATTAAGTTCCCCTATATCATCGAGATTTCCGATATCACAGTTTGGACCCAGCAATACTAAGCTCTCATACTGTATTGATGCAACGATCTTCTTTCCGTTCTTATCAGGCATAACATTAGAGCACATGATTGTACAACCCGGTACGCAAGGCGTACCTGACTTGCCGCATCCGCCGCGTTCTTCAACTAAAGCTGCGAATTGTGGTCCCGTCATTTCAGATGCCTTTTCAAACTGGCCTATGCTGAAGTTTCTCGTTGGCAAAAGTCCAACTTGATTTGCTAACTCAAGGATGTCAAGAGTACCGTATTTACGACGGTTGCTGCTCTTTGGGTCAGCAAGTAATGCCTCAGTAACGCCTTTTATTGTTTCTTTTAGAAGCTCTTCATCATAGTATTGCGGCTTGGTAGGTTTGGAGTCATCTACAACGATTGCTTTAATCCCTTTTGATCCCATTAATGCACCCAGTCCACCTCGGGCTGCGTAACGTACCTGCGTACCATTATCATCAACCGATGCAATACCGGCAGAATGCATTTTCATTTCACCTGCAGGTCCTATGCAAATGAGACCGATTTTTTGACCGAAACGCTGACGTAATTCATTAAAAGTTTCATCAACCAACATGCCCTTCAAATAAGGCGCGTCGATTAATTTTACCTCATCACCGGTAACGTGCAGTACTCTAGTCAGCTCTTCATCCGGAATATCCTCAAGTATAATGGCCTTAATTCCAAGTTTAGCCAGACGTTTACCGGCAAAACCACCGGTATTGCTTTCTTTAATACCGCCAGTCAAGGGGCTCTTTCCACCAAAGGAAAGCTGTCCCGCTGTACTCAGATTTGTATCTGCGAATAAACCGAGTGAAATGATGAGCTTATTATGGCGCCCCAGCGCCTCACAGGTAGGCGGCACCTCATTCAACAATATCTTTGCGATAAAGTGTCTTCCTCCATATTTTAGTTGTTCCTCGGTAGGAGAATCATATTCTACTTCAGCTGTTCTAGTATTAACCCTCACAATTTTCTGCACGACATCATACCCCCAACCTTATTTCCGATCCTGCTTGAGCAAGAAGCTCATTTAATACTGCTATTTGCTGCGCGTCTATCTCTACTCCGCTCTCTTCACTATTTTTCTCTTTACGATACTCTATTTCCCCGGGCATAAGAACTTCAGTAAAACCTTCCGCTTTCTTTAAGCCTTTTATTGTTTCTGCATAGTCTGACATCAGTTCTTTGAAATGATCAAGAGGCATAAAGCGAGAAACATCTATAATAATAATTGAAACACCAACATTTGTCGGCCCCTCCAGTTCATGAAAGGACTTCAGTGCTTTTCCATATCCTGCTCCCGAAAGCATACCGGACATGATATCAACAGTCAGTGCCAGTGCCGAACCTTTTGGTCCTCCTATTGGCAGTAAAGTACCTTTCAATGCTTTATTCGGATCTGTAGTAGAAATACCATTTTCATCAAGAGCCCAATTCTCCGGAATCTGCATGCCCTGACGTGATGCTTTGCGTATCTTGCCCCTCGCAACAACACTGGAAGCCATATCTGCTGTAAATCCTGAACCATCAGCAGGTATTGATATGCCGATGGGATTTGTACCCATGAACTGCTCTGCACTTCCCCATGGCGCCATGGCCGGGGCAGCATTGCCGGACATAATTGCGATCATTCCATGGTCAGCAGCACGCTGTGTATAGCTGGCAAGTGAACCAACATTGTTGGTATTACGGATAAGCACCACACTGATACCAAACTGCTTTGCCTTTTCCATTCCTAATTCCAGCGCCATATGCCCTGCTACCATGCCGATGCCGTCTGCACCGTCAATAATTGCCGTAGCACCGCTATCCGAGACAATTTTAGGTACTGTAGGAAGAAAAAGCTGCTTCCCTTTTACCCTCATATCAATGATTTTTAGAAGATATGTACCATGGGTTGAAATTCCCCTCATATCAGCCTTTACAAGATTATTAGCTATCTCTGCTGCATTCTCGGGAGTCTCGCCAAGATATACAAGGATATCCCGTGCCCCTTGACGCAAACTATTTACAGGTATCTTCATTGAAATCTACCTCACTCTTGATTTGATTTAGTAATTCACATCATTCTTCAACAAGTCCTAATTTATGAAATACATCAGCAAGCTTATTGTATTCCACGCTGGAGATCCCAGTTTTAAGAATCTTGGTTTTTTCTTCTTCTGCTTTAACTCTTTTTATGGATTTTTCAAGTACTTCCTCACATTCATTCCTTTTTACCACAACAATTCCGTCATCATCACCTAGTATAAGGTCACCCGGTTCCACCATCACACCACCGAAAACTGTTGGATAGTTTATGATACCCAGGGTATTCTTGACTGTGCCTCTAATGGCAAAGCCTCTGCAAAAAACCGGGAATCCCATGTCTATAATTTCACTTGAATCCCGTATGCAGCCATCAATTGCTAACCCGCCCAATTGCCTGGCCATTCCGGATACAGCCATAAGACCACCCCAATAGCCGTAATCGTAATATCCTGAAGTAGTTGCAACAATAACATCTCCAGGCTTTGCTATTTCAAGTGCCTTATGCAGCATAAGGTTGTCACCGGGTGCACATTGCACTGTCAGTGCCGGACCGCATATCTTGACGCCCTTTGCGATTGGCTTTATGGCATTAAGCACATAACCCTTTCTCCCCGAAGCCTCGTGCACTGTTGCAGAAGCTTGCTCAGCAAAAGCAGCAATAAGTTCTGCCCCCGGTCTTTCATAATTCTTTCTAACATGTACCATTAAAATAACCTCCACAGCCTATCCAATATTTGATTCGTCCTATCCACCCATTAAGGCTAAAAAAAGGTGAATGATATCGCCATCATTTACAATGTAATCAAAAGATAATACCTTTGGTTCCTTTACTGCGATAAGATTTTCATAGAGTGAATCAGGCATATCACAGGCTCTTACATATAGCTCTAATGTTGTCGGAGCTATATATTCAACCACCCGACTATACTTTTTCATAACGCCATGTCCGATAAAAGTAATCATTTACACTTCTCCAATGCAACCTCTTAGTAATTTACAACCCTTATAAAGCCATCAATAACTCTCTGTTTTGCCTTTTCAATATGGTTTTTGCAGGCTGCTATTGCAAGGTCCTTATCACGTGTTTTAAGCGCTTCAATAAATTCCTGATGCTCATCGCTAGCTTCCACACTCAATGTCTTTGCAATCTTGTTTGAGCAGATATGATATTGTTCGCGAACATTTCTATAAGCCTCTAGGAGATATTGATTGCCATAAATCTCAAAGAATTTTAAGTGAAAGGCTTCGTCACAATCAACGTATTCCCACATATCGCCAGCCACCAGAGCTTCTCTCTGCATTTGATTATTCTCTTCAAGCATCTTTATATCTGAATCGGTAATCATATTTATTACCTTCTCTATTACAAAAGGCTCCATACACTCTCTCATCTGAAAAATGGACACAATGTCGGACATTTCAATACTCACTACAAAAAAACCTACATTTGGAATAAGCTTTAAAAATCCCTCTCTTCTGAGACGCTGAAAAGCATCTCGCATTGGCGTATAGCTCATACCATGCTGCTGCGCACACTCACGTACACTAAGAAAACTTCCTTTTTCATAATCCTTAAGACTATTTTTTATGATTTCATATGCTTGATCACTTAAACTATCGTTTTTCATTCATAACACCTACATTCTCAAATTAATAGTATAAACCACCATTTATATCAATGACTTCTCCGGTGGTCCAGCCCGCTTCGTCACTGCAAAGATATAAAGCAGCATAAGCAACCTCCTCAGGCAGCCCCAGACGCTCAATCCTCACACCATTCTTCAATCTAGCAACAAATTCTGGTTGTAATGTACCAGTCATACGTCCATTCAACGGGCCAGGGGCAATGGCATTTACAGTTACATTATCCGGACCTAGCTCGTAGGACAAGCACTGCGTCAGACCAATGACTGCGGATTTGGATGCTGCATAATTCACTCCGACTCCCGGTCTGCCTGTACGTCCACCTATGGATGATACATGGGCTATTCTGCCATATTTCTGCTCCTTCATGTAAGGGACAACTGCCTTGCATATGTTAAATACGCCATCTATATTGGTCTTCATTACTAGCTTCCAAATATCAACGGTCATCTGATCAATGGGCATATGCCTGGCGATTCCCGCACAGGTCAGCAGAATATCAATCCTTCCGAATTCTGTGACAGTATAGGCTGCAGCGTCCCTCATATCGTCAAAGTCAGCAACATCTCCAATGAATATACGAAGTCTTAAAGAGTATTCCTTTAAATGATTATATGTGTTTTGAAGAGATTCTTCATGATGCCCGACTAATACGACCGAAGCACCTTCTTCAAGGAACATCCTTGCTGATGTGCTTCCGATATCTCCACCACATCCTGTAATCATTGCAATTTTATCCTTCAATCGCATAGTTGTGCCTCCTGCTTTTTCTATTTAAATAAAAAGCGTAAGATAAAACAATACTCACCAATGGATTTCATCGAAAGCTCCGCATTAGTCTGTTGTCAAAATAACCTTTATCTCTTTATTGTTGGATGAAATCAGCTCCTGATAAACCTGCGGTGTATCTTCAAGGGGACGTACCGAGGTAACTATCCGATCAATATCTATTTCTCCTGAAGCAATAAATTCCATTGCATCTTTCATTTCAGTTGTGAACATATAGCTTCCATGAATCGAAATCTGACGTCCAGCCAAGTCCATCGGGTTTATTTCTACATTGTGTCTTATTAGACCAACAAGAACGATGTTGCCGCCATTGCGAACCATTTTGATTGCATCTTGAACTGTGCTTGGTACACCGGCAGCAATTATCACTCTGTCAACACCAATACCATTGGTCAATGCAAGAATTCTTTCTACCGAGTTCTCCTTAACATTCACCTTATCATCTGCTCCACATTGCAAACCAACATTCATTCGTTCTTCCACA
>JAQSYD010000011.1 GCA_029256325.1 Clostridia bacterium | reverse complement strand
AAAAAAATAAATAAAAAAAATAAAATAACTCAAAAAAAATAATTACAATAAAATTTAACTTAAAAAAATAATTACTGAATCTATTATATCACTAGTCCATCTAATTTTTCAATAATTTATATTGTTGAAATTATTAAAAAATTATATTATTTACATTTTTTGTGATCTTTATTCATGTATATTGTTATAATTAAACCACAAATTTCTTGTCAATTCAATAAAAAATTTTGAGAATAGTTATTTACACTTTACTCTATTATATTTATATAGATAAAATTGTCTGTTAATGTCTACTTTTTTTACTCAAGCCATTGTTTAAAGATTTCCTCATCAATTACAGCAACACCTAATTCCTGTGCTTTCACTAATTTTGAGCCTGCTTCTTCTCCCGCCAGTACAAAATCAGTTTTTTTGCTTACACTGGAGCTTACTTTACCGCCAAATCCTTCAATATAAGCTTTTGCTTCATCTCTGGTAAAGCTGCTTAGGCTTCCTGTCAATACAAAGGTCTTGCCCTTGAATTGTTCCTTTTCTTCAATGCTCCTCCTGATGCTCTTTACATTAACCCCAAGCTCTTCCAATCTGCCGATTAATGCTGTATTCTGATCCTGCTTAAAAAACTTTATCAGGCTGACAGCCATTTTCTCCCCTATTTCAGGTATCGCTATCAGTCTTTCAAAATCGGCTGCCTCAAGCTCATAGATGTCTTGAAAACTCTCTGCCAATAGCTTAGCAGCTCTTTGCCCAATCATTTTGATACCTAAGGCAAAGATCAGCCTTTCCAATGGGTTTTGCTTCGAAGCTTCTATGGCATCCAGCATATTGCTTACAGATTTCTCTCCCATACGCTCCAACCCAATAAGCTCTTGTTCTCTATCCTTCAGTGTATAAATATCTGCTGCATTTGTAACAAAGCCTTTGTCCATAAGCAGCGTAATGATCTGAGGTCCCATTCCGTCAATGTTCATTGCATCCCTGGATACAAAATGGAACAAGGATCTTCTTATTTGCGCTGGACAAGACATATTGACGCATTTTGTTGCAGCTTCTCCCGGTTCTCTAATTGCCTCAGAGCCGCATACAGGGCACTGTTTAGGCATATTAAATATTATCTCATTTCCATCTCTGTCCTCTTTTACCACTTCTACTACTTCCGGAATCACGTCCCCGGCCTTTTGTATAACAACAGTATCACCTATTCTGATGTCCTTTTCTAAGATAAAGTCTTCATTGTGCAGTGTTGCTCTGCTTATGACGGATCCCGCCAGTCTTACAGGCTCAAATTCCGCTGTAGGTGTAATGGCTCCTGTTCTGCCTACCTGCAGTACGATATTTTTAACCTTTGTCTTTTTCTTCTCTGGAGGAAATTTATATGCTGCAGCCCAACGTGGTGATTTGCTGGTATTCCCTAACAGTTCCCGCTGTTCAAGGCTGTTAACCTTAATCACCAATCCGTCAATTTCAAAGGGAAGCTCCCCTCTTTTGTCTGCCCAAAGCTTACATTGTGCAATCAATTCCTCAGCACTCTTGCATATCAGAATATATGGACTTACCTTAAAGCCCTGCTCCTTGAGATATTCCAAGGCTTCTGAGTGAGTCTTGAAATCTTTGCCATCAATGGTTTCCAAATTAAATATAAATATATCCAGAGGTCTCTCAGCTGTCAGCTTGGTATCCAACTGTCTTAATGAGCCCGCTGCGGCATTTCTGGGATTAGCAAAAACAGGCTCTTCCATTTCTTCTCTTCTTTCATTCAGAGCTTCAAAGGCCTTCTTAGGCATGAAGACCTCGCCTCTAACCTCTAAGTCCACCTCTTCTTTGATGGATAGAGGTATGGATTTAATAGTTTTGAGATTTGCCGTTATCTCTTCTCCTCTTTCTCCATCCCCTCTGGTTGCTCCCTGTGCGAGTCTTCCGTCTTCATAGTTCAGTACGACAGTCAAACCATCGATTTTAAGCTCCATTACATATTCTACTTCTTGTTCTATGGCTTTTCTTATTCTATTGTCAAATTCTTTAATATCATTTTCATCAAAAACGTTCCCCAAGCTTAGCTTGGGTGTTTTGTGTAAAACCTCTTTAAAACCCTTCAGGACCTCTCCTCCTACTCGTTGTGTAGGAGAATCAGACTTCTTAAGTTCCGGATGGCTTTCCTCTAGTTTCAAAAGCTCTTTCATCAACTTGTCATATTCATAGTCGCTTATCTGAGGATTATCCAAAACATAATAGTTATGATTATGTGTATTGATTTCCATGGTCAGCTGTTCGATTCTTTTTTTTACTTCATTCATGCTTACTCTACCTGCCCTTTTCATTGGTATCAAAATTAAATCTTTATGATTAAATCCTTCGGTATTTCCTTGATAAATTGCGAAACGATATTATAGGTAGTGCTGCCAAAGATCGTTCTTTCAAAGGCCGCAGTCAAGTACAGGCTTTCTCTTGCTCTTGTTATACCTACATACATCAGTCTTCGCTCTTCTTCCATTTGATGTTCTTCGAAATAGGACCTCTGGCTGGGGAATACCCCTTCCTCCATTCCGGACATAAACACAACAGGAAATTCCAGGCCTTTCGCACTGTGCAGTGTCATTAGTACAACCGCTTCTGCTTCTGTTTCCAGATTGTCTATATCAGACATCAGTGCCATTTGCTCTAAAAATTGCTGCAGATTCGCATCAGGGTTTTTGCTTTCAAACTCCAAAGTAGCAGACAAAAGCTCTCTTATATTTTCAGCTCTTGTTAAGGAGTCTTCATCTCCTTCCTTTTGCAAGGAATCAAGATAACCCGACTTATCCAGCAGCTCCTTCAGCACTTCGGAAGGCTTTTTAATTTCTGCCGCAGCCATCAATCCGGATATCAGCTTTACAAACTCATTTATATTTCCCAATGCCTTTTTGCTAACGCCTCCTATACTATCAATGGATAGAAGGGCTCCAAACAGTGAGTCATCATTTTGTCTGGCATAGCTCTGTATCGCTTCTAAGGTTGTATTTCCTATTCCCCTTTTAGGTATATTTATGATTCTCTTTAAGCTTACGTCCTCATCAGGATTTTGAATAAGTCTTAAATAAGCAATAACATCCTTTACTTCTTTTCTGTCATAGAACTTAAACCCACCGATAATTCTGTAGGGTATGCCATGGGACATAAAAGCTTCTTCTATAACACGAGATTGCGCATTTGTTCTATAAAGCACTGCAAACTCATTTAATCTTTTTCCATAGGCCTCTTGAAGCTGCTTTATTTCTGAAGATATAAAGTTAGCCTCACCCCATTCATCCATGGCATTATAGAACTGAATGGAACCTCCTGTTTCATTCTCAGTCCAAAGTTTTTTGCTCTTTCTGCCAAAATTATTTTTAATGACAGCGTTTGCAGCATCAAGTATTGTCTGCGTAGAACGATAGTTCTGCTCCAGCTTTATTACTTTGGCATTAGGGAAATCCTTTTCAAAGTTCAATATATTCCCTATATCAGCACCTCTCCATGAATATATGGACTGGTCATCGTCTCCAACAACGCATAAATTCTGGTGCTGCTTTGCCAGCAAGCTTACTAATCTGTACTGGCAGAAATTGGTATCTTGATATTCATCTATCATGATATATTTAAACTTATTTTGATAATAAGCCAGAATGTCGGGATTGTTAGCCAGCAGCTCAACAACCTTAAACAATATATCATCAAAATCCAAAGCATTGTTTTTCTTTAATTTCTTCTGATATAAGGTATAAATATCCGCGATTTTTCTTGATCTAATGTCATGCATATTTTTTTGCGAGAACCTAATAGGATCCTCCAGTAAATTCTTTGCATTAGATATCGTAGCGGACACTGCTTTGAAGGGAAAGTTTTTTTCATTGAGATTAAGTTCCTTCAGACAATCCTTTATTACTGCTTCCTGGTCCTTCGTATCAAATATGACAAAGTTACTTTTGTAGTCGCCAAGTCGTTCTATGTCCTTTCTGAGAATTCTGGCACAAGAAGCGTGAAAGGTAGATATCCACATATCCTGTGTGCTTCCAATAAGATGCCCCACTCTTTCCTTCATTTCCTTCGCTGCTTTGTTGGTAAAGGTTATGGCAAGAATATTCCAAGGGTTTATGCCCTTTTCTTCAATCATATATGCAATTCTATATGTCAAAACTCTTGTTTTTCCTGATCCTGCGCCTGCCAGTATAAGCAATGGTCCTTCAGTATGCAGCACCGCTTCTTTCTGTTCAGGATTTAACATTTGCAAATCGTTCATTTATACCTCCGATACGTATGGATATATTATTTTTCTCTAGCTTATATTTTATATCAACGGGGATATGTATTCAATTAATTATACATTTTTATATTTTACATATTTTGGTCTGAATATATTATGGGGTTATACAAAAAATAATGAGAAGAAAAATGTAAGAATGGAGAATTGCTATGGCAGACACAAATCAACATATTCCAAATGTTATGCCAGATGCCATGATTGAACCTATTACTGATATGGAATTGATCGTGGCTAAACTGAAGCATGATGGTGAAATAAGCAAGCATTCAGCAGAAAATAAAGCAATTGAAAGTAATGCAATTGATAATAGAAATAAAGAGGTGTAGCTATGAAAATTATAGATGATACTTACAATGGTGCTAAATACCCTATAATAGAAAGGGAATTCAATGCCTATTACTTTCCCGACAATTCTAATCCAGATGTTGAAACACAGCAGCCTGAAAGCCTGGTTGATGCTTATGAGCATCATCATAAAACAAAAATTTACAATAGAGCAAATCCAAGCTAATGAATAACAAAAGGGAGTTTTTTAACTCCCTTTTCAACTATGTATTTTATTTAAAGCTTGTTATTGCTTATTAATTCTTCAACTATATCCACAATGCCAGGATGAAATTGAGTGCCTCTAAATCTCTTCAGCTCCGCAACTGCACTTTGTTTTGTAATCGTTTTTTTGTAACTTCTTTCTGAGGTCATGGCATCATAGGCATCTGCAACTCCTATGATTGCAGGCACCAAAGGAAGTTTATCTATATCAGCCTTCAAGGGGTATCCAGAAAGATCATATCTTTTATGGTGCAACAATGTTCCCAGCATAATGTTTTCAGAAACATGGAGAGGCTGTAAGATTTTGCTGCCAATTTCCGGATGCTGCCTCATAAAATCAAATTCAGTCTCTGTCAATCTGTCAGGCTTTGTAAGCAGTTGATCACTTATTCCAATCTTACCTATATCATGTACCAATCCGGTTACTTCCAGCTCTTTGATTTCTTCATCTTTAAGCTTCAAATGCTGTCCAATAATCTTAGAATAATCTGCCACCCTCTGGGAATGTCCTTGCGTATATACATCCTTCGCTTCGATAGCAACGACTAAAGATTTCACAGTACTAAAATACTGCTGGCTAATCTGCTGCTGCAGATAGAAACGATCAAAGGTCGCAGACAACATGGTGCTTAGAGATTCTAATACCTCAATTTCAAAATTATTCAATTCATCAGGAAAGCTTAATGCTAAAATGTAAGTGTGTTTCTCACTTACTAAGGGTATTAAATATACAATCTCAAAAGCCTCAATAGCTTCAAATGTAATTTTTTGATATTGCAGTGAATCTTCTGCCTGCTTCTGCATGATTTTTATCAGGGTATTTGCATGGTTTGAAGACTCAATATTATATCCACTTAAAAAAATAATGCCCTGGGATAAATTTGCTTCATAAATGATACAATGATGCGTTCCTAAATTCTTACCTATGGCCTCTAAAGTATTGTTTAATAATTCCAAAATATTACTAGCTGGACTCTTTGCTGATTTGCTGATGTTTCTAAGTAAACCAACATGGTTGCCTCGAAATATACTGTTGCTGCTCAAACTTCCACCCCTTGCTGCATCTAATGGCTATATTTTGCAAAATATGTAGTGTTAAATTACATAGTGTAATATTTTTACTTTTTATCCAATTACATATTAGCATAATTTCTTACATGAGTAAACAATTATTGTCGTTATTTGGATTATTATGACGAAAAAGCAGATGCATTTCCTACTGCATCTGCTTTCTTTTATAGATATGTCATTAGAAGTTTAATTTTTGTGCTTCTCCATTTATACTGATTCTCACTTTGTTTAATGGGATATTTTTACCTGAATCAGCGATGGCTTGCTCAGCTGCTCTGACAATTCCTCCGCAGCAAGGTACTTCCATAAATGCTACTGTAATACTGTTAATATTGTTTGTCTTCACGATACCGGTCAGCTTCTCAATATAATACTGTATATCATCCAGCTTCGGACAGCCAACAACTACCTTTTTACCCTTTAACAGGTCTAAGTGATAATTCGGATATGCAAAGGGAACACAGTCTGCAGTGATCAGTAAATCTGCTCCTTCAAAATATGGAGCGTTTTGAGGCACAAGCATCAATTGTACAGGCCATTGTGATAACTGCGGCTTAATTTTCACTTCGATATCATCAGAAGAAACACTGGCTGATGCCTGTTGTTTTTCTTCTCTGTTTATCTCCATCATTCTGCTTCCGGGACAGCCGCCGCCATGATGATGTCCATGTTGATGTTGTTCATGTGAATTGCTCATTGTTTTTCCTTCTTTCCCTAAATGAATTTTTACTGCAGCTTCATCAAACTCATCTGCATCTCTCTCTGTTATTTCTATTGCACCTTGTGGACATTCGCCTAAACATGCGCCCAAACCGTCACAAAGGTTTTCTGATAAAAGTTTTGCTTTGCCGTCGATAATCTTTATAGCGCCCTCTGCGCAGGATGGAACGCAAAGTCCGCAGCCATCGCACTTGTCTTCATTAATGTGTACTATTTTTCTCATTGCCATTTTTATTTCCCCCATCTATTTTAATTTATCTAAAATGAATTCGTTCTTTCAGCTTACAATCTTATTATATATGTTTTTTTTGATTTTGAATGTGATTTATATCATATTGACAAGAGAATTTTATCACAATTTTATTTAAAATCATCTTCGTTTTCATAAGTGATGATCACATCAGGATTATGCTTTTTTGATATGTCACGTCGTGCTTTTCTATTTTCTACTGTATCAAATACAATTGAAAAATCATAGTCAGAGGGATAAAGTTCACTGGCAGGTGCTAAAAGCTTTAGTCTTTTATGATTGACAAATTGCTTCTTGCCCTTTATTTGTACAATGACTTCTCCTTTTTCATCCGCACTTTGATAGACAATTCCGATAAGCTTCTGAGGATATACCATCACACTGTCACCCATATTGAATCTGCTGCTTCTGCCTTGCTGTGGTTTTGGGATTTGTTTTTGTATAGCATTTGATTCTTGTCGCTTTGCAGTTAGTTCACTTGTTGTTTCCACTTTAAAATCTGCTTGTGCTTGAGCTTGATTATAGCTATAA
Source organism: Clostridia bacterium (assembly GCA_029256325.1). Lineage (GTDB taxonomy): Bacteria > Bacillota > Clostridia > Lutisporales > Lutisporaceae > GWB2-37-7. The sequence goes on along the minus strand of JAQSYD010000011.1, from coordinate 22,044 downwards.
GGCTGTCTGCCGCCGCCATCTCCATATACTTGGCTGTACGCGCGCTGCAGCATATGCGGAGGAAAACCCAAGCGCTTCGCAATGTATAACGCGCAGCTTTCTCCTGCTTCTCCAATTTCAAGCTTGTATATCGGTTGTAAGCTTTCTCTGTCAAAGGCCATTTTGGCGTTGATCAGTCCTTCTGTATGCTTGGCAAATTCCTTTATCTCGGGATAATGCGTGGTGGCAACAAACAAGCATTTTTTATTTTTAAGCTCTTCCAAAACAGCTACAGCAATCCCCATGCCTTCTGCAGGATCTGTGCCTGAACCAAGCTCATCCAGCAGCACCAAACTCTCATTATTGGCAATGCTGAGAATTTCTATGATATTTGTGATATGAGAAGAAAATGTTGAAAGATTTTCAGTGATGCTTTGTCCATCCCCTATATCACATAAAATTACATTGTGCATACAGACTTCACTGCCTTCACCTATGGGTAAATGCAGTCCGCTTTGTGCCATCATGGATAATAAACCCACAGTCTTCAGGGCAACAGTCTTTCCTCCCGTATTAGGCCCTGTTATTATAACACCCTCAATTCCATCACCGATCTGAAAATCAAGAGGTACAGCTATTTTTTGATCCAGCAAAGGATGCCGCCCTGCCTTTATGACAATGCTGCGCTTCGTTGTAAGCTCTACGGGAATGGCCTGCATATTCTGACTCAGCTTTGCCTTTGCAAATATCACATCCAGTGCTTCCATAGCTTCCATATTGATATGAATATGCTGCGCGTTTTCCTCCACAAGGGCAGTTAAGGTATAGAGTATTTTTCTAATTTCATTGTCTTCCTCAATACATAAAACAGCCAGCTCTTCTTGAAGCTTATTCACAGCAGAGGGCTCAATAAAATAGGTATTGCCGCTTTGCGAGGCATCGATTACCGTGCCGCTGATCTGATTTTTATACTCCTTTTTTACCGGCAGGGTATAACGCCCGTTTCTGGTTGCAACATAAGCATCTGCAAACCATTCTCTTTTACTTCTCAAAAGGTTATCCAGCTTTACTTTTATTTGAGTGCCTATGCCTTCTATCTTTCTGCGTATATTTTTCAGTTGAGGAGAAGCCCCGTCATCTACAGCGCCATTTCGTATGGCTTTTTCTATTTCTTCAATGAGTTCACTGAGGTCATTTATTGAATTTCCATAGTAAGCAACGCCGGAATCAAATAGCTCTGCCTTTTTTAGATAACCTTTCATCCTTTTACACGATGTGAGAAATTGTGCAAGGCTTACCAATTGCTCAGGAACCAACATTGCATCCTTCATTAAGAGCACCATAAGCTTACCAACCTCCTTCATCGAAGAGAGCGGTGGCGTTCCAATACTTTCCAGAATGCATCTTGCTTCAGTAGTTTCCTGCATTTTATGCTTCGCTTCTCCTTCATTTAAATAGGGTCTAAGTTCTAAAATACAGTTTTTTGCTTGTTCAGACATGGCTTGTTCAGCCAGCATTTCTAGTATTCTGTCAAATTCCAATGTTTTAATATCTTTATTTCTCATGAATAAACCTCCATATATTATGATAGAAAATGCCCGTAAAAGAACAGCTGCCTTCACATTTTAGGCAGAATGCTTCTACGGGCATTACAAAGCATAAATATAAAAAACGCGACAGAAAAATTCCCGCCACGCTTCTTTTCTTAACACTACAAAGGGTATAAATATACCCCCCGATTAATGTTAAACTATATCTATAGATTTTGAAGCAGTCTGTAAGGCAGATGTTTGATGGTACCCCAAAAGCGGGTAGCATCAGAAGGACAAACTTAAATAAACAGTAATCAAACTGTTTTTAAGAAAGCCTTCACAACTATTTAGTTGTTAATCACCATTACAGACAATTCAGACATCAAAATCATCCTCTCATTTATCAAACTATATTAACCTTAACATAAAATAAATATTAGCGTCAATTATTTTGATTAGTCAAATATATTTATAATTAATTTATCCCAATATCCTTACGATAATGCATATCTTGAAAACTCAATTTTTCTGCTGCAGTATAAGCTTTAGCTCTGGCTGCTTCATAATCACTACCCAAAGCACTGATTACCAAAACTCTGCCGCCTGCTGTAACAAGCTTATTGTCAATCAGTTTAGTTCCGGCATGGAATATTTTAGCTTCTGCTTCAGCTGTCTCAATCCCCATAATCTCACAGCCAATTTCATATTGCTCCGGATAGCCTCCTGATGCCATTACAACACAAACCGCTTTTTCTTGTGACCATTTTATATCTGCTTGATTCAGTTCACCATCAACTACAGAACAGATTATATTAAGTAAGTCAGATTGCAATCTAGTCAGTAATACCTCCGTTTCCGGATCTCCAAATCTTACATTGAACTCAAGTACCTTTGGTCCATCCTTTGTAAGCATTAACCCAAAATATAGCACGCCTTTATAGCTGATTCCTTCAGCCTTCAAAGCTTGTATCGTATTATAAATGATATTTTTATTTACAAGCTTTTCAACTTCCAAGCTATAATGCAAAGCTGGTGAAACCGCTCCCATACCGCCAGTGTTCAAGCCCTTATCCCCGTCTTGTGCCCTCTTATAATCTTGTGCGCTTACCATCGGAATTGACATATTTCCATCAACAAAAGCCAGCACAGATACTTCCTTGCCTTGTAAAAACTCTTCTACAACGATTGTTTTACCAGCCTCTCCGAATTTCATGTCACCCATTATGTCAAAAATTGCTTCAACAGCTTCCTGCCTGGTCTGTGCTATGATAACACCCTTGCCTGCTGCTAAGCCATCTGCCTTAATAACCATAGGCAAATCAAAATCCTTAAGCTCTGCAATAGCCTTTTCAAAATTATTATAGGTTTTATATCTTGCAGTGGGTATTTTGTACTTTTTCATAAAGTCTTTGGCAAATATTTTGCTGCCTTCCAATTGTGCAGCCTTTTTGTTAGGACCAAAAATGCGCAAGCCATTTTGCTCAAACAAATCCACCACACCCTTGACAAGTGCAATCTCAGGTCCCACAACAGTAAGGTCAATTTTGTTCTCCAAAGCAAACCTTAACATTCCGTCAATATCTTCAGCCTTAATATCTACACATTCCGCCAAATCAGCTATGCCGGCATTTCCCGGTGCACAAAACAGCTTGCTTATTTTGGGACTCTGTGACAGCTTCCATACAATTGCATGCTCCCGTGCGCCACTGCCAATAACAAGAACCTTCATAACTTCACCTCATTCATCTTATTAGTGTTTAAAGTGTCTCATGCCGGTGAATACCATCGCTATGCCATGCTTGTTGCACTCATCTATAGAATCCTGATCTCTCAAAGAACCTCCCGGTTGGATGATTGCAGTGATGCCTGCTTTGGCAGCTTCTTGAACTACATCGTTGAAAGGAAAAAAGGCATCTGAGGAAAGTACAGCTCCCTTTGCCGCAGCTCCTGCTCTCTCCAAGCTCATCTGAGCCGCCCATATTCTATTTGTTTGTCCCGGTCCGATTCCTAAGGTCATATTATCCTTTGCAATGACGATGGCATTTGACTTTACATGCTTTACAGCCTTCCAAGCAAACAGCAGATTAGTCATTTCTTTATCCGTAGGCTTTCTATTTGTTACGACTTTTAGATCCTTTGGATCAAAATCTTTTTGATCCTCTTCCTGTATGAGCAGTCCGCCACTAATAGTCTTTAGCTCCAGCTGATGCTTTTTCATACCTTCAAGCTCTGCAAGCTGTAAAATCCTGATATTTTTCTTGCCTTTCAAGGTTTCCAACGCAGCTTGATCATAAGCCGGTGCAATTACAATTTCTATAAAAATTTTATTTATTTCTTCGGCTGTCTTTTGATCTACAGTTCTGTTCAAGGCTACAATACCGCCAAATATAGACACAGAATCTGCTTTATATGCCTTCATATAAGCCTGGTAAATATCTTGTCCAACTCCTATACCGCAAGGGTTCGCATGTTTGACTGCAACAGCAGCAGGTTCATTAAACTCCAACAGTGTCTGCACTGCTCCGTTCAGGTCATTTATATTGCAGTAGGAAAGCTCCTTGCCATGCAGCTGCACTGCATCTATCAAGCTCAAGCTTCCACTTGTCGGCAGCAATTCTCTATAATATGCAGCATTTTGGTGTGGATTTTCTCCATATCTTAAGTCCTGCTGCTTTTCAAAGGTCATCGTTAATGTATGGGGATATTGTTCCAAACCAGCCTTTTCCCACAGATAGTTTCCAATTAAGCTGTCATAGCTGGCAGTAAGCGAAAATACCTTTGCAGCCAGCTTAAATCTTGTAGTCTCTGTGGTATCCCCATTTTGCTCTAATTCTCCTAATACTGCCTCATAGTCAGCAGGGTCAATAATTACCGTCACATATTTATAATTTTTGGCAGCCGCCCTTAGCATGGAAGGACCACCAATATCAATATTCTCAATTGCTTCTTCCAGACTTACATTCTGCTTTTGTATAGTCTGTCTAAAGGGATAGAGATTGACAACTACCATATCAATGGTATTTATATCAAGCTTCTTCAAGGTTTCCATATGCTCTGCATTATCTCTGACAGCCAATAACCCACCATGTATCTTGGGGTGAAGTGTCTTAACTCTACCATCAAGACACTCTGGATAACCTGTAACCTCAGAGATGCCTATCACTTCTAATCCTGCATCCACCAAAGCCGCTGCCGTTCCGCCTGTTGAGATGATTTCATAATCCTTTTGAACAAGACCTTTAGCAAATTCCACGATGCCTGTTTTATCAGAAACGCTAATTAACGCTCTTTTTTTCACTTTATCACTCCCTCAGTATTCTTACGTTGAGCCCTTCCTGCTTCAGTTTGTTACTGCAAAAAAGCTCGGCAGCCTTCACGATAAGATAATGTTCAACAGCCAATACCCTTTTTGCCAGTGTTTCCGGTGTATCTCCATATAGTACTACTACAGCCTTCTGCAATATAATAGGACCGGTATCTGTATTTTCATCCACAAAATGCACAGTTGCTCCCGATACTTTAGCACCGGATTCTATGACTGCCTTGTGCACCTTTTCCCCATAGAAGCCCTTACCGCCAAAAGCAGGTAATAAAGATGGGTGTATATTTATAATCTTACCTCTATATTTCTCAATAAGCTCTGAAGACAAAATGCTTAAATAACCGGCTAATATGATCAGATCCGGCTGGACTTCATTTAGTCTGTTAAAAAGCTGTATATCAAAGTCAATCTTATTCTCATAAGATTTTTTGTCTATACAAGCAGCGGTTATCCCATGTTTTTCGGCTCTTTGTAAGGCATAGGCTCCCGGACGGTCTGAGATTACGATCTCTATCTGTCCTTGAATGCTTCCGCAAGCTGCAGCATCAATGAGCGCTTGTAAATTACTTCCACTGCCCGAAACCAATACTGCTATTTTTAGCTTTGACACAGTGCTATGCCTCCCTCACCTTTTGTCACCTTACCTATGATATATGCATTTTCTTTCATTTCACTTAAGCTTAACATCACCTGCTCCACTTCATTCTCATTTACGACAAGTACTAAGCCTATACCCATATTGAAGGTGTTATACATTTCCTTGTCTTCCATATTCCCAAGCTTTTGCATTAGCTTAAACACAGGCAGTACCGGGAAGCTTCCCAAGTTGATTTGTGCCTTTAATCCGACCGGAATTGTCCTTGGTATATTTTCTATAAAGCCGCCTCCCGTGATATGTGCTATTCCTTTAATATCATATCTTTCAGCAAGCTCCAATATAGTCTTTACATATATTCTGGTAGGCTTCAACAGCTCTTGTCCCAAAGTGCATCCCAGCTCTGAAACATATTCGTCAATGCTATAATTGTTGATGTCAAAGAACAGTTTTCTTACAAGAGAATATCCGTTGCTGTGTATTCCACTGGAAGCCAAGCCTATGATTACATCGCCTTCTTTGATTCCCGCTCCGTTTATGACCTTATCCTTATCTACAACGCCCACTGCAAAGCCTGCCAAATCGTATTCACCTTTTTTGTAAAAGCCCGGCATCTCGGCAGTTTCTCCGCCAATCAAGGCACAACCGGCTTCTATACAGCCGTCGCATATGCCCTTTACCACCTCGGCTGCAGCCTGCGGATTCAACATCCCCGTGCCTATATAGTCAAGAAAATAAAGGGGTTTTGCACCGTGACAGGCAATATCATTTACGCACATTGCAACACAGTCAATACCGATGGTATCATGAATGCCTGTCATAAATGCTATTTGCAGCTTTGTGCCTACTCCATCAGTCCCAGATACCAAAACAGGCTTTTTATATTTCTCTGTATCTATTTCAAAGAAGCCTCCAAAGCTGCCAAGCCCGCCTATTACGCCGGGTATTAAAGTCCTTTGTGTGTGCTGCTTCATCAAGCTTACAGCTTGATAGCCCGCTTCCACATCTACACCAGCACTTTTGTAGGTCACTTTTTCATTACTCATCTTTTCCATGTCACTACCTTCTTTCAAAAGCATGCTTATCACCTTCTTCTGTTATGTCCACGGGATATTTCCCGCTAAAACAGGCAGTGCAAAAGCCTTTGCCGCAGCTGCCAATGGATTGCATTAAGCCATTATGACTTAAGTAGCCTAAACTATCGGCACCAATTTTTTCCTTAATCTTCTCTATAATAGTTGTTGCGCCTACCAACTCATCTCTTCTGGGCGTATCAATGCCGAAATAGCAGGAGTGCAAAATAACCGGGGAGCTTACTCTAACGTGTACTTCTTTCGCTCCTGCTGCTCTCAATGCTTGTACTATTTTCATGCTGGTGGTGCCTCTGACGATGCTGTCATCAACCATAACAATTCTTTTGCCCTCAATTTCTTCCTTTAGCGGATTAAGCTTCAGGGTTACTCCTGTTTCTCTGATTTCCTGTGAAGGCTGTATAAAGGTTCTTCCAATATATCTGTTTTTGATTAATCCAACTGTATAGGGTATTCCGGATTCTAGAGAATAGCCTATTGCGGCAGCAGTTCCGGAGTCAGGTACGCTAATCACCGCATCTGCTTCTACAGGCTGCTCTTTCGCAAGCATCCTTCCTGCGCTATGTCTTGCACCATAAACACCCAAACCATCTATCACACTATCCGGTCTTGCAAAATATATATACTCAAATATACAGAGGGCTTTTTCCTCTGGTTTTGTCTGTATGCTTTTTACACCATTTTCATCAATGATGACGATTTCACCGGGGTTGATGTCTCTGATAAATTCAGCACCGATGGTATCCAATGCACAGGTTTCAGATGCTAGAACGTAACCGTTTCCTAGTCTTCCCAATACAAGAGGACGCATACCATGCTTATCTCTTACACCGATAAGCTTCTCATTTGTCATGATAGTCAAAGCATAGGCTCCCTTTATTTTGTCCATGGTCTTCGAGATTGCTTCTTCTATATTGCTGGTGTAGTTTTTCGCTATTAAGCTGGCTATGACCTCGCTATCAATAGAAGTCGTAAATATCATTCCTTGGTCTTCCATTTCTCTTCTTAAAGCTTGCGCATTTACCAAGTTTCCATTATGAGCCAAGGCTATTGTGCCATTTTTATACTTTACAACTAAAGGCTGAGCGTTTGTAACAAAACTCTCCCCCATGGTAGAATATCTTACATGACCTATGCACATATCACCCTTAAGCAGATTCAGTATCTGGTTGTCAAATACTTCCGATACCAAACCCATTTCCTTGTAGCAGGTAATGATGCCATCATTGTTTACCGCAATGCCTGCACTTTCCTGCCCTCTGTGCTGTAATGCAATTAGCCCAAAATAAGCGAGGTTTGCCGTATTGATATTATTTTTTTCATAAATTCCAATGACCCCGCACTCTTCATGAAGCTTGTCGTCATTATAGAAGCTTAAATTTTCCATATTCGTACTCCTGTTTTCCGAAAATTATTTATCCTAATATTCTATTAACCACTTCAATATAGCCTTCTTCTACCTTGCCCATATCTCTTCTAAAACGATCTTTGTCCAGCTTTTCATGGGTAACTGCGTCCCACAATCTGCAAGTATCCGGTGATATTTCATCAGCAAGTATGATTTCTCCTTCAGGGGTTCTTCCAAATTCCAGCTTAAAGTCTACCAAATCTATATTGATGTTTTTCATCAGCTCTATTAATATTTCGTTAATTTTTAGTGCTTCCTTCTCAATTATTTCTACTTCAGCCTCTGTTGCAAGGTTCATCGCCTTTATATGATAATTGTTGATAAATGGATCCCCATATTCATCATTTTTGTAGCAAAACTCTAAGATTGTAGTATCCATTTTAGTACCTTCCGGTATTCCATATCTTTTTGTAAGGGAGCCCGCTGCGTAATTTCTTACCAGCACCTCTAGAGGCACTATTTCTACCTTTCTTACCAGCATCTCTCTATCACTTAACTTTTGTAAAAAATGTGTTTTAATGCCCTTTTGCTCCAGTAGTTGAAATATCTTAGAGGATATCGTATTGTTCATGATTCCCTTATCTGTTATGGTACCTTTTTTTAGACCATTAAATGCAGTTGCATCATCCTTGTAGTCTACGATATACTGATTATCCACATCTGTTTTAAATACCTTCTTTGCTTTTCCTTCATAAATCATCTCAAGTTTTTTCATGTTAAAATACCTCCTCTTTTATTTTGTTGTTTTTCTCGATTACAGCTCGTTCCATGTCAGCTTTGTGCATTATTAGCTTTTCCTTTAGAACTTGATGCTTCAAGGATAATATTTGCACCGCCAGCAAACCTGCGTTTTCTGCTCCATCAATGGCTACTGTTGCTACAGGGATTCCCGACGGCATCTGTACGATAGAAAGAAGTGAGTCCAAGCCATCCATAGTAGAAGACTTGATCGGAATTCCTATTACAGGCAAAATTGTCAGTGCAGCAATAACGCCAGGAAGATGCGCAGCTTTGCCTGCTGCTGCGATGATAACTTCAAAGCCCTTTTGTTCTGCACTTCTGGCATATTCCATCGCCATATCCGGTGTTCTGTGGGCTGAAAGTACATTAACTTCATATTCAACATCAAATTTCTTTAAAATTTCAATGGTCTTTCTTACGATGGGCAGGTCTGAATCGCTACCCATGATCACTGCAGCCTTTGGCTTTTGATTACTCATATTGTTTGCCTCCTTATATAAATCTTAGGAAAAATATTTTATTCCAGCTTCAAATAATTTCTGATATTTACTTCTTGGTACATTGATTGCTACATGATTGTCAATTCTTTCTGTGTGTCCCATTTTACCGAGTACTCTTCCATCAGGACTAGTTATACCTTCTATATTATACATGGAGCCGTTTGGATTAAACTCCACATATTGAGTCGCTATTTGTCCATTGCTGAGCAGCTTTTGGTATAAATCAGGCTTCACGATGAACCTGCCTTCTCCATGAGAAACCGGTATGGCATGTATGTCGCCTGGCTCAGTATGTGCAAGCCAAGGCGAGAGATTGGATACAACCTGTGTCCTTGCTATACAGGAAATATGCTTGCCGCTGCTGTTATATGTCAAGGTAGGACTGTCCTCATCAAGATCCCGAATTTCTCCATAAGGCACTAAACCCAACTTTATCAGTGCTTGAAAACCGTTGCAAATTCCAATCATCAAACCATCTCTTTGCTTCAGCAGGTTCATTACCTCTTCTTTTATACGAGGATTTCTAAACATGGTAGCGATAAACTTGCCGGAGCCATCAGGCTCATCTCCGGCACTAAAGCCGCCGGGCAGCGCTATGATCTGTGCGTTTCTGATTTCTTGCACCAAGCGTTCTATCGATTCTTCTATATCCTGTGCCGCAAGATTTCTGACAACCAATGTTTTTGCTTCTCCCCCAGCCTTTTGAAACGCGGCTGCTGTATCATACTCACAGTTCGTTCCCGGGAAGACTGGTATCAAAATCCTTGGTTTTGCAAATGACCTGCTTGCAGTTATTATTTTCTTTGTATAATAAAGGGATGTTTCTTCATTGTCTTTGATCCTATCCTTATGAATGACACTTGGAAAAACCTTTGCTAAGGGCAGCTGCCACAGCTTCAAAGCTTCTTCTAGTGCAAGCTCCATATCACCAAGCTGTATGGCTGGCTTTAACTGCGTATTTCCAAGCACAATATAATCCAGACCTTTCAGTAATGTGTCTATGTCAATATCCTTATTAAACTCTAAAATAACATTGCCGTAATCCGCTGAGAATAGTGATTCAATATTGATTTCCTTCATAAGGCTTGCACCAATCATATTTCCAAAACACATCTTGCTGATAGCTGCGGCTGCACCGCCTTGTTTTACGATATTAGCAGACAACACCTTTTTTTCTTTTGCAAGACGATTCAAGCTTTCCAGGTTATTCTTCAATTGGCCAAAGTCAGGCATCTCTGCTGCATCTCTATTTAATCTAATCATTGCTATAATGCTGTCATTCTCTTTAAACTCTGGAGATATCACATTGTTTACGTCTATGGTATCTACTGCAAAAGCTACCAGGGTCGGAGGTACATTCAGCTCCTTGAAGGTTCCTGACATACTGTCCTTGCCGCCAATTGCAGCTATGTTCAGCTTTTCCTGAACATAATAGGCTCCTAATAAAGCGCTTATAGGCTTTCCCCATTTTACCGGATCCTTGCCAAGCTTCTCAAAATATTCCTGCAGAGTCAGCTTCATATTGCTGTAGTCCCCACCCAAAGCTGCTGCTTTTGTTACCGCTTCCACCACAGCATACACTGCGCCGTGGAAAGGACTCCAGCTTGAAAGGTAGGGGTTAAAGCCATACGTCATCATAGCGCAAGTTGTTGTATCTGCATTCTGTACAGGCAGCTTCATGATAAGACCATCTGTAGGTGTTGCTTGCAGCTTGCCTCCATAAGGAGCCAGTACTGTTGCGTTTCCAATTGAACTATCAAAGCGTTCTGCCAACCCCCGTTGACTGCATACGTTCAAGTCCTGCAAGTTATCCAGCCAAGCACTCTTTAAGTCTTTATCCTTTACTTTTTCTCTTATTGCACCTTCAAAATAACTTTGCTGCTGAGGTGCTTGAACATATGCCGCAGCATTTTGCTTTACGCCGTTTGTATTCAAAAAAGCTCTGCTAATGTCAACAATGGCTTTATCTCTCCATCGCATGACCAATCTGTTTTGTTCAGTCACCTCTGCAACCTTAACAGCCTCAAGATTTTCCTCATCAGCATATTGTATAAAGTCAGCCAAGTCCTCCCCATCCAATACCACTGCCATTCTTTCTTGAGATTCAGAAATTGCAAGCTCTGTACCATCTAGTCCTTCATACTTCTTGGGTACGCGGTCTAAATCTATTATTAATCCATCCGCCAGCTCCCCAATCGCAACGGCAACTCCTCCCGCACCGAAATCATTGCACTTTTTAATCAACCTGCTCACCTTAGGGTTTCTGAAAAGTCTTTGAATTTTTCTCTCTGTAGGAGGGTTGCCTTTTTGCACCTCTGCTCCGCAGCTTATGATGGAGCTGTCATCATGCTCTTTAGAGGAACCTGTAGCACCACCGCAGCCATCTCTTCCTGTACGTCCGCCTAATAAAACGATGACATCTCCGTCTTTTGGAGCTTCTCTTCTGACATTACTGCGGGGTACTGCGCCTAACACAGCGCCTATTTCCATTCTCTTTGCTGCATAATTTTCATGATATATCTCTGCCACTTGACCCGTCGCCAAACCTATTTGATTCCCATAGGAGCTGAAGCCTGCTGCTGCACCTGTCGTAATTTTTCTTTGGGGCAGTTTTCCTTGCAAGGTCTCTTCTATGGCAGCTCTCGGGTCAGCGCTTCCCGTTACCCTCATGGCTCCAAATACATAGGATCTGCCTGAAAGAGGATCTCTTATTGCTCCTCCCAAGCAGGTAGCGGCACCGCCAAAAGGCTCTATCTCTGTAGGATGGTTATGTGTTTCATTTTTAAACATCAACAACCACTCTTCGCTTACACCATCTACATCAACGTCGATTACAATACTGCAGGCATTTATTTCGTCGGATAGCTCCAGATCCTGAAGCTTGCCATCCATGCGCAGCTTTTTCATAGCTAAGGTTGCTAAATCCATGAGGGACATCGCTCTTGGCTCATCCTTATATATTGTTTTTTGTGCTTGCTGATATAAATTGAAAGCTTTTTTGATTGGCTTGGTGAATGTGTTTTCTTCTATTTGAATATCTTTGATTTCAGTTAGAAAGGTTGTATGTCTGCAATGATCAGACCAATATGTGTCAATGACCTTTATCTCTGTAAAGGATGGGTTTCTTTTCTCAACGTTTTTGAAATAGCTCTGACAAAATTCCAAATCTTCATAGCTCATAGCCAGGCTCATATCCTGCTGCAGCTTATATAATTCTTGGTTATTCATATGGATAAAATGCTGCACTTCTTCTACTTCCGCAGCTTCAATTGCTTCTATGTTGAGCCTTGCCGGCTTCATCAGCTCTGCTTCTCTTGAATCTAATAGGTTAATGCAATAGTTCTTAATTTTTTCCAATTCTGCCTTTGTTGTTTTACCCTTTAACACAATGACCTTTGCTGTTTTTACCAAGGGTCTTTCTTTTTGCGTCAATATTTGAATGCATTGTGCTGCAGAATCTGCTCTTTGGTCATACTGTCCAGGTAAATATTCCATAGCAAAAGCAGTTTCTTCATTACTCAAGGATAGTGTTTCCTGATAGTTCAAATCTACAGTTGGCTCTGAGAAAACAATATCTATGGCTTTTAAGAACTCATCATTCTCCAAACCCTCAACATCATATCTATTGACGATTCTTAGATCCTGAAGACTTATCATATTGAGATTTTCTTTAATCTCCATAAGTAAATTGTTTGCTTCTACTGCAAACTCTTTTCTCTTTTCAACAAATATTCTTCTTACAAAATTATTCATGAGATATCACCTCTCCTTGTCTTTACAGCTAAATTCTAGCATAGTATAATTAATAAATAAAATTAATATTACTAATGCTATTTATAAGGAGGCCTTATATATGGATATCAATTTTGAACTATATAAAGTTTTTTATTATGTTGCTTATAAAAAAAGCTTTTCAGCTGCTGCAAAGAAACTTTTTATTTCTCAATCTGCCGTCAGTCAGGCAATCAGACAATTAGAGCAAAAGCTTGACTGCAGCTTGTTCTTTCGCAATACAAAAAGAGTAAAACTCACACAGGAAGGTCAAGCGTTGTTCAATTATGTAGAGCAAGCTTTTAACTTTATAAAATCCGGCGAAAAAATGCTGATGGACATGAATTCCTTGGTAAGCGGCGAAATAAAAATTGGCGCCAGCGATACCATAAGCAAGTATTATTTAATGCCCTTCTTTAAAACGTTCAATGAAAAATATCCGGGCATTAAGATCAAAGTTACCAATAGAACTTCTTCCAAATGCATTGAACTTCTAAAAAATGGCAGTGTAGATTTCAGCGTTGTAAATATCCCGATTGCCAATGAGTTTACACAGCTTGAATTCAAAAAAACCCGCGCTGTTCAAGATGTTTTCGTTGCTGGCAGCAGTTATTCGCATTTGAAGAATAAAGAATTACACTTGAAGGATTTAGAACAGCTTCCTCTATTGGTATTAGAGAAAAATACCATCACCAGAGAATATTTTGACAGTATGCTTAGAAGCTATGACGTAGAAATTAACCCCGATGTTGAATTGGGCAGCATCGATGTGCTGGTAGATATGGCTAGAATTGGTCTGGGAATCGCATTTGTCCCCGACTTTTGTGCCAAAGCAGCAGAACCAGCTGATATTTTCAAGCTGGATATAAAAGAAGAAGTTCCACAAAGATATATGGGTGTGGTTACACATAAAAACATTCCGCTTTCCGTGGCGGCCAGCAAGTTCTTAGAAATGTTGGTATAAAAAAAGGAATACTGCCTGATGTTGAATCATGCGCTATTCCTTCTGAGTGAATTCTAGTAATTATAAAAATTTCTGTTTATACAGCTGAAGCAGCTCTCCTTTGATTAAGTAATTTGTTTTGGAGAGTTTTTCTATATTCTCTGCACCAAGTAAAAACATAAATACCTTCATCTGATACTTCTGCTTTTCCATAGACGCCTTTGCAGCGTCATATCCTTGCTCCAGCAATTCTCTTAAAATAATACCACTGATGCCTGTTAGGGCTGCCCCCATCGTAATAGCCTTTACTATTTCCTCCGCTTTTGTAATGCCTCCACTGCATATCACATGCAAATCTCTTGATACTTGTTTGCATTCTAAAAGGCTAAGCGCAGTAGGTATACCCCAGTGCTTCAAGAATGAATAGTCCGATTCTTGGTTGCGGCTGTTCTCAATATCAATAAAATTAGTGCCGCCTTTGCCCCCTGTGTCTATGTATTTTATGCCTACATTATGAAGCTTTCTTGCTGTTTCATAGGATATGCCGCAGCCCACTTCTTTGACAATTACAGGCAGCTTAACCTCATGAACTATATTTTTAATGTTGTTCAATAGTTTCTTGAAATTTCGGTCTCCTTCTCTCATACAAATCTCTTGCGCTGCGTTTAAATGCAGTTGAATCGCATCTGCAGCAATCATATCAACGGCTTCACACACATTTTCTAAACTGCTGTTTGCACTGACATTGGCTATGATAATTCCTGACTGATTTATTTCTCTTACAATCTTAAAGCTTTCCTGAGTACTTTTATCCTGTATGGCAATCGTTTGAGAGCCAACAGCCATCGGTATATTGCAGGCTTTAGCCAGCATAGCCAGCTGCCTATTTATATCATAGGTGTATTCCGTACCTCCCGTAGTTGCATTGATCATGATAGGCATATCAATAACCTTATCCAGAAAAACACAGTCTGTATTTATACTGTTAAAATCTATTTCCGGCACTGCATTGTTTTGCAGCACAATATCATGAAAACCATTTTCCTTGGGAGTTCTGGACTTCATAAACAACTTGATATGCTCATCCTTGCGAGCAGCTCTAATTTTATACTCATTTTCCTTATCCATAATTCACCCTTCTTCGCCACATACCAACTTAGCTGACAATCAATTATAAATATTCTTTCTACTATATTATTCTATCCTGCTTTCATAAAGAATAACAGAACTATTTCTACACCGTGTTATTTTAGCTCTTGATTTAATAGTCCATTGGTATTGCTATGTTCGACAGGAAGAAGCAGCCTTTATCTTCAAACTTAACCATTCCATCATATTTATGTACTGCTTGTTTTATATTGAATAAGCCGAAACCATGATTTTCTTTGTCAGTCTTACTGGTAAACCCACCTTCAAGATGAACTGCATCTGTTTTTACCAACTGAGATTTAGAATTTTTAACCTTTATGATCAAGTTATTGCTGCGGGTATAAACCTCCAGCTCAATGCTCTTATCATCATGATCCATCTCTACACATGCTTCCAATGCATTATCCAATAAATTGCCTATAATAATTGAAATGTCTATGGGTTCAATAGTGATTTTCTCCGGCAGTCTGATGTCTGTATAAATCTGAACATTATTTCTTTCTGCAACAGGAATCTTTGTGCTTAATAATGCAGATAAAACCGGGTTTCCTGTGTCTATAATATTATTAAATACCAATGCTTCCTTCGCCAATCTATCAATGTATTTTTTTGCTTCTTCCGGCTTATTCAACTGCAGCAGCCCATATATGCAATTGATATGATTGATGAAATCGTGTCTTTGCGCTTTTATAGATTTGAGCATATCTTCAATATTTTTTATATAGAACATTTGTCTCTTATATTCGGTTTCTTGAACCAGCCATTCCGCTTCTTTTTGGCTTTGCTTAATAATTCCTCTTGTTACACTTAATATTCCAAGGCTGAAAAGCAATGCCCCCAAGGTAGTCAAGATGACATAAGCATGCACGTTTTCTTTTATTAGCGGCATTTGCAAATTCTTGTAAAACCATAAAGCCATAAATATGATGATGAGATTAAAGAAACATATTAGTATAATTTGATAGGCTAAGGTTTTGCTAATGCCTTTAAATGGTTTAAGTCTCGTCAAACCAAATCTTACGATAATATAATAAATGGATTTAGAAATGAAGCCAGCCATAAGAAGTGCAATAAAGCTATCATGCATCATATCAGGCGTTATCCCAAAAGGCAGCAGCGTCAGTACTGCTGTAGCTTCCGCAACAAACATCAGCAAAATACCCAGGAAAAAGTACAAGTATATGTTTAAAAGCTTTTCTCTAAAAATAATCTTATATACAATACCACCTAAAGCAATCATCGATAGTGTGGCAATGGGATTTCCCTGCCCCCAAATTTCTGCAGCTGTCGTGTTGATTAACATGATTAAAAACATAGTTAATATAATATTCTTCCAGCCCGTTTTTTTTATTTTTAAGAACTTTGATGCAAAATACATTATCAGAGCTGCATCTACTATCGTTATGATATGATTCAATATCAGAAAACCCATAAATGTATCTCCCCCCCATTCCAATATACATTTGAATATCTCTCATTCTATAATAAATTAAAATCTCAAATTAATAATACAGCAATTTCGACAAAAAATATAGTAACTTCGACAAAATACAAAAGGATCTATTGGCATAAATAAAATAATTATCAAACAAGCAATATCCTTTCACCTGTATAGAACATAATATGTACTGCAGGGAGGGATGACCTTTGGCAAATTGTAAAAATAATGAAAATAATAATATAAATAATGAAATCACTACGTTGCTCACTTCACAAGCATTTTCCAATCTACTTAGTTCGAGAAATATGCGAATCGCTGAATTAGATGCAGTCATTGCAATATTGATAAAAACAAAAATACCTTTTGATGTGATATATTCACCTGGCACTAGACGGACTGCCGAATCTGCCGAATTAAAAATTTATATCAATCCTACAACAACATTGAATTTTGTGCTTAACTTCCAACCGGGAAGCAGTATATTTTCTGGCGGACAAATTTAAACCTCCAAGCGAATGCCGGAGGTTTCTTTTTATAGTTTGCTAATTTCACTTTTCCACTGTTGCTGAAATGATTGATAATCCTCTATCCCCAATACCCTAGGCAGCACTTGAGACAAATATTCTCTATAGTGTATATCATTTTCCGAGGTCGTTCCCTTAAAGGAAGGCAGTTTACCTAATTCATTCAGTATTTCTATAATTCTTTCTTCTCCATACCTTTCAATGATAAAGGCAGTTATAAGATGCGAATTATTATAGTAGTCACTTATTTGCTGTTGATCCTCCAGCTTTTCTAACTCAATACCTTCAAGCTGTTCAATTGTAAGAAGATTTATATTCATCTCCTTCATCAATTGACTTGGCGTCCTTTGATTTTGCTGCACTTCATAATAGGAAGCAATTCCCTCTGAAAACCAATAGGCTAAATTCCCTGCAGACTTCTCTATGGTAAAAAGATGGGTCATTTCATGGTTTACTACATGCTTGATTCGCTCTTTGCTTGACAAGGACTTCGTCATGTACATTTTTACCGATTCTCCATATTCATACCATCCGGCACACTGCCACATGCTGAATTTAATGGACTGCCTTAGCTCTTCAATATCATCAAACATCTTTATCACCATAGGCCTGCTGGGAGTTAATCCCCATCTCTCGATATTCTCATTATAAAGTTGATTCATATCATCTATAATATCCTGAGCCAGCTTTTTATTCGCTTCTGTGTACTTTATGGTAACATTGTCCTTTGTAAGGACCTCAAAATAGTTTCCTGCATCGTATATTTTGCCATCAACCAATCTGTATTTATTATAGAAATCAATTTTATAGCTTTGTCCGTCTTCTTTGTATTGCTGCCGCAGCTTTGCCCTATATTCAGCTTCATTTGTTTTCTCCAGATTTAATAGCTCCAAGCTGTAATCCTCTATAGGATTTGTCTTGATGTCCATCAGCCAATTGGCTTGCTCCGTTTGCAGTTCCTTGTCCTCAGGATCTAAAATAAATAATAAACTTTCAATATTGGCAGTTTTTACACTTTGAACCTTGCTATCAATCAAAGAATTAATGAAAGATTCTGCGTCTTGATTTGTATTATTAAGGGTAGCTGTACAAGCAGATAGCAACAATACCAAAATTAGAAAAATAGAAAGTATTTTTTTCATAGACATTCCGCCTTTTACATGTAGTACTTCTATTATATCTCAAAATATGGAAAATTAGTATAATGCAAAATCTTAAGGCATCCTATATCTTTTGATAAATCATGATATTAAAATCAACTTCCGTATCAAGTTCAGTCAGCTTTTTCAAGTCCTCAACTGCTTCTTCATTGGTATGACGGCTGTAAGGTGTCATCATGAGAAGATTAAATATATCTTCTGCGCCTTTCAAATGGATATCATAGGATACATTCATATGCTTTAATAACTCGAAGCCTTCTCCCACTGTTCCTTTTTGCCCTATAACATCAGACTCTTCATACAATGCTTTTTTAAAGCCCAACAGATGTTGAGCGCCCGGAGCAGCAACAATAAGCTTACCTGATGGCTTAAGGATGCGAGTAAACTCTTGCTCATCCCTTGGCGCGAAAATACACAATATGGCGTCCATTGAATTCGATAATATTGGTGTATGATAAGTACTGGCAACAGCAAAGCGAATATTCTTATCTCTTCCTGAAGCATAGTGTATTGCCGCCTTTGAAACATCTATGCCATACATACTTGCTGCTTTGGTGTCATCCATGGCTAATAGCCTGTTTCTAAGTCTTGAAGTATAATAACCCTCACCACAGCCGGCATCCAGAATACAAATCTCCTTCGTTTTATCTATATCAGATACCTGACTTATAAGTGCTTCATTTAATTGATTAGAAAAATTCTCATAATATCCTTTATTTAAGAAATCTCTTCTGCATTCAATCATTTCCTTAGGATCACCGGGGTCACCTGCTCCAATGTGACTTGGCAGCAGCAAATTTACATATCCCTTTCTTGCTATATCAAAGCTATGCCCTTTACGACAGAAATATTGTCTTTCTCCTTCTACCAAAGCACTTGAACAAACGGGGCATTGAAACAAACTTTTCTTATTCAAAATACATTCCTCCAACGTCTTGCTAGTATGTATTATACCATTTCTTATTGTTTGTAGTCTTTTCATAATCTTTCATCTAAAATATAATTCATAGTTAAAATTAAAAGTGATATAGGCTGTAAACAGCCTATATCACTTTTTTATCAGTTAATTAATTTCATCTGCTAGTTGTCTTGTATTTGGATATGATAGGAATTCTCTTTCCCTATTTCTTTTATCTCAATGTTCCAAATATCATCTTGTTTATCATAGGCTATGGATTTCACAGCATAGAGCCCATTGCTTTTGATTTCTGGAGATGTTAATGCCTCAGACAGCGCTTCAGATTCAGTTAGATCAGCTCCATCCGCTTTTGGACTGGAAACTACTTCTATATGCTTAATTTCTGATTGCCCGGGATAGGACTCGCGCACAAAATCATACCATACTTTAACTTGATCCCCAATGCGGATGTCTTTTGGTGCATTTGAAAACCAAATGGCATTGTAATATGCTTCAACTCCACCGGTTGAACTAAAATCCTGTGCCTCATGACTCACTACAAGAATGCCCTCATTTTGCTTGTCCATAACATATCCTATGATTCCTGCTTCAACATCAGGTGCTTTCTTTTCATCATTCTTATCATTTACTGCATTACAGCCAAATAATGATAGTGCTAAAGTTAACAGCAGAATAAAACAGCAAAGTCGTTTCATCTTATCACCACCTATACTATTCATATATCCCTTCGACGAATATAGGAGATTATAAGTTTCATGCTTTTGACATTCTTCTATATACTTTTGCAATTCTATAAATTAAAAGTAAATATCCGAGAACTCAATGGCTGCTGATTGAATAAGCCTATTATCCAAAGGCTCCGGAAGTTTCTTCTGCTCCGTTTTTTTACGTTCTTTTGATATAGGTAATATTATAGTGAAGGTGCTTCCTCCTCCAACCTCACTGGCAACCTTTATTTCCCCCTCATGAGACTCAACAAATTTCTTTACAAGTGATAATCCAATCCCTGTTCCTTCTGCTTGTCTAGTTAAGGAGCTATCTACTTGTCCAAACCTTTCAAAAATAAGTCTATGCTTGTCTTTTGGTATGCCTACACCTGTATCAATGACTTCTATATAAATTTTACTTTGCCGCTTTATTACTTTTTGTAATAATCTTACAGTAATTGTATTGCCCGCTGGCGTAAACTTAATCGCATTTGATATAAGATTTAGCATGATGCGCTCATATTTTTCTTCATCTAAATATATAAATTTCTTTCCCATTGAAGATATAAACTGAATTTCCAGTCCTTTTTGCTGCGCGTAAACGCTTACAGAGTTAACGATTGATTTTGTTAGAAATACGATATCAACATTGCTCTTATTTATCTTAATTTGTCCTGCATTGGCTCGAGTTATATCAAGCAAATTATTTACCAGCCGCAGCTGTCTAAACGTATTTTGTTTGATTCTGTGTAAAAAATCTTTTCCTCTTACTGATAATTCATCTCTGCAAATCAGCTCCATAGCTTGTATTGCACAATTGATAACGGTCAAGGGAGTTTTGAACTCATGTGAAATGATCGATAAAAACTCATCTTTCATTTCCATTGCTCTAATAAGCGCTTCATTTTTCTCTTTTTCTATTATTAACAGCTGTTCCCTTTGCTGATGAATTAAATCCTCATTTTCGATTTGGTCTGTAATATCTCGGCAGCATATAATTGCAGCATCTATCCCTCCTTGTTCATCATAGATGGGATTCCCACTCATACTATAATGCAATGTTCTATCAGGACGTTCTACCTTAATTCTGCTATTCTTGATTTTCTCACCCTTTATAACTCTAGTGCCAATCATATCTTCAATCCTTAAGGCTCTACCCTGCACATCATAATATTTCGTATGTGTAAAAGAGGCACCACTTTTTATCAGCTCGGGTTTATAGAAAAAATCTTGTCCTCCTTGATTTAGGAATGTGAAGTCATAGTTCTTGTCAAGCATGATTAATCCGTCAGACATGCTTTCAATGATTGCTTCCAATTGTTTATTCTTAATCTCTAATTGCCTTTTCTGCTCTACCAAATCCGCTTCCAGCTTCTTTCGAACAGCAAGCTCTGTGCATGCGTCTTCATGAAGCTTACGTTTCGTTGTATCTTTACAAAAGCCTAATAATGTATTATTGTCAAATTTGACTGCGTCCACTTGCATGTAATAGATTTCACCATTTTTTTTAATGTATTTAAATTCATTTGAGACCTTGCCCTTAGTTTTCAAGGTCTCAAATGAATGAAACACTTCATTGAGTGAATCAGGATGAAGTATATCAAATAGACTCATACTGGTGAGTTCTTCAAAGGTATAACCCGTTATTTCATATTTTATCATCAAACTTATCTTTTAATAACTGTTCCTCTAACATTAAATATCCCCCCTTAATTTATGTTAGGTATGAACTATCTCAAATATAAGCTCCTTTTTACCATTCAATAGGTTTCATTTTATTTCAATATAAATTCTATCGTATTTCTTGATTTCCTTTAATAAATAGACAGTATTCTATGCTTTTCGTTCGCAAATTTAGACATATTTCGCAAAAATCACACAGTTCTTTAATCAACTTTGAATTGAAGTACAGCCCCAAATATAACAAATGTCCTTTATGATCTATTCATTAGATCATAAAGGACATTTGTTTACTAATATATACTACCCAACTCTATTTTTACAGATGGCTTAATATGTACCTAACTAATATTAAAACCATTAACCTGATAACTTCATTGCTTGTGACTTTCTGTCATTACTAAATAGAGATTTCAATGCAGGGATTCTTATTAAACAATTATATATCACAATACTCAATATGATTGATAGTGTGGCTATCATAGGAACCAAAACTCCAAATCTATACAAACTATGTCGTAATAAATATCTGGATATAACCGAAAGTATAAGGGGTTCATGCAGCATGTATATATACAATGA
>JAQSYD010000147.1 GCA_029256325.1 Clostridia bacterium | reverse complement strand
AGCGCCGGAAGGTGTACTGAAAGTTTTGATGGACAGAGTAGAGCATGGTATATTGGGGTATACAAAGCCGGGAGATTCTTATTATGAAGCAGTAGTCAATTGGATGATGCGTCGCCATAATTGGAGAATTAAGAGGGAGTGGATCGTTATCACCCCTGGAATTGTTCCTGCATTAAATTTTGTTGTCCAGATATTTACAAAGGCTGGAGAAGGGGTATTGATTCAGCGTCCGGTATACAATCCCTTTATGGAAGCAGTAGTGAACAATGGACGCAAGCTGGTAAATTCTACCTTAGTATTCAATAAAGATCGCTATGAAATAGATTTTGAAGACGTTGAAAAAAGAATCGTTGAGAATAATGTTAAATTGTTTATATTGTGCAGCCCACACAATCCTGTTGGTCGGGTATGGACCAGAGAAGAGCTGATAACCCTTGGAGATATCTGCTTAAAGCACGATGTTTTGGTTGTAGTAGATGAAATACATCATGACTTGGTGTTTAAAAGCAATAAGCATATCCCTTTTGCCAGCCTTGGAGAAAAATACTCAAATAATTGTATTACCTGTACAGCGCCAAGTAAGACATTTAATATAGCCGGTTTGCAATTATCCAATCTTATTATTGAAAATAAGGAAATCCTGCAAAAATTAAATTCTTATCTTGAGAGTATGGCATTAACCATGAGCAATATTTTTGGAATTATTGCATCTGAAGCGGCGTATAACACAGGAGAAGAATGGCTGGAAGAATTATTGGACTATATTGAGGGCAACAAAAAATTGGTACAAGAATTCATGGCTGAAAAATTCCCTTTTATTAAGGTGATAGACAGTGAGGCCACTTACTTGCTATGGGTAGATTTTAGAGGCTTAGGGATGAAACGGGAAGAACTGAACAATTTCTTACTGCAAGAAGCTAAATTGTGGGTGAATGATGGAATAATCTATGGAGAAGAAGGAAGCGGCTTCCAACGTATAAATATAGCTTGTCCTCGCTCTCTCTTAGAAAAAGGATTACAGCAACTGGAGGAAGCGTTGCATAAGCATTTGTAGGCGGCTTCCTTGCCGCCTAGCAAATAAACGGGATATGAAATCCCGTTTATTTATTTTTTTGCATTATTTAAGTCTTCCATGAGCTTGTCTACATTAATACCATGTGCAAGTGCACCTTGCTCTACATTTTCAAATCTTGCAGCCATACATCCCAAACAATGCATTCCATGCTTCAAAAATACTTCAACGGTTTCAGGAAATTTTTGTACAACCTCTGTAATAGACATATTTTTTGTTATCATATAACTCACCTCTTTCAAACCTTGCTAACATATAGTAAACAACTTACTTTATGTTAGTATAATACTATAAGATATTTACTTTTGTCAAGTAAGTATAGTACAATAATTTTGAGGTGAATTAAAATGTCTAATTTTCATTTATGCCCTAAGTTTGAATGTGCATTTGCATTGCTCGGGAAGAGATGGAACGGATTGATTATAAGAGGTCTTTTAGAAGGGCCTAAGCGGTTTTCGGATATTTCCAATATGATTCCACAGCTAAGTGATAGAATACTTGTACAAAGATTTAAAGAGCTAGAGGCAGAAGGTATTATTAAGAGAACTGTTTACCCAGAGACCCCGGTTAGGATTGAATATGAACTGACGGATAAGGGAATTGCATTAAAACCAGCAATGGATGAAGTGCAGAAATGGGCAGAGACTTGGGTTCATGAAGAATACAAGGAATAAATAAGATTTTGAAAGGACTTGAATACTGTGGATATACAAAAGGCTTTAGATTATGCAAAGCAATGGGCGAGGGACGCTGGCGCTTTGCAGTTGGAATACTTGAATAAGAAAATAAAGTACGATACAAAATCTACTGCGGTGGATATGGTTACAGAGGTAGATTTGCTTTGTGAGAAATTGATTATCAGCAAAATCAGAGAGGTCTATCCCTTACATAGCATTATTTCGGAGGAAGCCGGAAAGTCCAACGATGAGAATGAGTATGTTTGGATCATTGATCCTTTAGATGGCACAAACAACTATTTTCATGGATATCCTGTTTTTGCTGTATCGATAGCCTTGCATCAGGGTGACGAGCCTTTAGTTGGCGTAGTACATGTGCCTTATGTGAGTGAGATGTTTTATGCTGCAAAGGGGTTGGGCGCTTATCTGAATGATGAAAAGATATCTGTATCTTCAATAGACAATTTGAGGGGCGCATTATTGGCTACGGGATTTCCTTATGACAAAGCGGAGGATTTAAAGAATAATAATATAGATATTTTTTCTCATATAGTGCCTGATATAATGGGTGTCAGGAGAAGCGGCAGTGCGGCTTATGATTTATGCTGTGCAGCCTGCGGCCGCCTGGACGGTTATTGGGAGCTGAAGATAAAGCTTTGGGATATGGCAGCGGGAGAGTTGATCATGCGTGAGGCGGGGGGCGAAGTATTGTACCATGCTCATGAAAAAGGCATTAATATTATTGCCGGTAATCCTGTTATTGTAAAGCTGTTGCAGGCTAAAATTAATCAGTGCTACAGAGCGTTTTCAGGAAACTGAGAAGCTATACTTAAATAATGTGTCATATAGTATTCAAACAGGCAGCATTCAGGATTCTGAATGCTGTCTGTTTATATGCCTGTATGCACTTATACGGCTGCTTTAAACTATTTCTTCTTCAATTCATAAAATGTAAAAATATGTAAACACTAAGGATATACTTCGAGAAGGGATTGAAATTTGTGAAAGTAACAGCTGGCAGTGGAATTGAAAAGGCTTTATGGAGTATTGCCATACCGGGATTTGGACAATTATTAAATGGAAAATATGTAAAGGGAATTTTGCTGATTTTTTTGGAGTTTTTAATTAATTCCAGTGCCAACATAAATCTGGCAATTGTTTTAAGTTTTTTGGGTCAAACAGAACGCGCAATGCAGCAGACAAATTATCAGTGGCTGATGTATTATCCTTGTGTTTATCTATACGGCATTTGGGATGCTTATAGAGACGGACGAGAAAAGGAATCTCCCCTATTATTCATACCTTTTGCAATAGCAGCTTATTTAGAAACCATTGGCGTGATTTATTCAAGGACATTCAGAGTGAAGGGTGTATTGCTGGGACCTATATTCCTGCCTATGATTTGTATATTTCTTGGATTAGGGATAGGGTTCATAGTCAGATTTTTGATATTAAGAATGTGGCGCAAAAATATGCAGTCTTAGTAAGCACACCCTTTAAAGAAATTTATTATTTTACTTTATTAAGAATGCAATTATTTAGCACATCTACCACCCTATCATTTCATTTCAAACATACAAAAAACGCCATATCCTAAGATATAGCGTTATCATAATGCTACATTAAAACTTCTTCTGTTTAATTCCGTTTGCAATCAGTACAGCTTTGACCTGCTTCAAGGTATCAGAGTCAGCCTTGAGAATGATGTTTCCTAAATCGTAGCTTTGCTCTACTAAAAGCTTGTCATTCAAGTCTAAAAAAGTAATAATTCTATTAAAGGGATAATACCCAGAGGGATTGTGATAATTTGAGGGTATTGGGATCTCTAATCTTAAATCAATTCCTCTTACAATGATGCCTTTGCTTGTGATATAAGCTTTCATGGTTTTGCTATTAACATAAAATAATATTTCTACTATAATGATAATGATAGCCAAGAATAGTATCGAGGGCCAGGTTATTACGGCTAAAGACCTTGCTTGCATTACAGGTATTATAATAGATAAGGCAGGGAGAAAGTATACTAAAAGCCTGTCCATCAATCTGAATTTCCCTAGAGAAAGCCTTACATGTATTGCAGCATTCTTCAAGGGTCTGCCTGTATACCAATATTTAACGGCAGCCTGGGCATATAGCATGACAAGAATTCCTATTCCGGAGGATATAAATATGACAAGAGCTGCATAGGCTTGGTTCCCCGTATTTATAGCGACATTGATAAAGGCGCTTGATATTGACAAGTATATAAAGTAAGCTATTAGTGATATTATAAATACAACAGTTTTCATGGAGTTAGACATATTTTGACTCCTTTCTTTCGTATAAACATAAGGTCTTTGTTATTATTTGCATATTACCAATTATATATATCTTTACAAATTATATTAAAATTTTGCATGAAAAGCAAATGATATCATATTTTCAGGAGGAATTGATGGAACAGATTTTATCATTAGAGGATAAACTAAAAAATCTGCCCGAAAAGCCAGGCATTTACATCATGCGGGATGAGGACAATGAAATCATATATGTGGGCAAGGCTAAGAATTTGAAAAATAGAGTGCGCCAGTATTTCCAAGCCTCCAAGGGTCACAGTCCAAAGGTAGTGGCTATGGTGGAAAGAATAGAAAATCTGGAGTACATTATTACTGATACAGAGCTTGAAGCTCTTATTTTGGAGTGTAATCTTATAAAGAAGCACAAGCCGAAATACAATATCCTGCTAAAGGATGACAAGCATTATCCCTATATAAAGGTTACAATAAACGAAGATTATCCACGTATTATGATCACAAGAGAAATTAAAAAGGACGGAGCTAAATATTTTGGTCCTTATACAGATAAGATGGCAGTGAACAGAACGATAGAGCTAATAAATAAGCTTTTTCCAATAAGAAGCTGCAGTAAGAACATCGCGAGAGTAGCTGGCAAAGAAAGACCCTGTCTGAATTTCCATATCAACAGGTGTATGGCCCCTTGTCAAGGAAATGTAGACAAACAGGAATATAAGGACATGGTGAAGGGCATTATTATGGTGCTGGACGGCAAGCAAGAGGAGATGGTTGCTGAGCTGGAACAGAAAATGCAGCGGGCTGCAGAAAATCTTGACTTTGAAAGAGCAGCAGAGATTAGAGACAGCATTTCTTCCTTGCGTAAAATAGGAGAACGACAAAAAATAATTTCCTCATCCTTAGTAGATCAAGATATCATTGCAATGGCCAGAGAAGATGGAGCGGTCTGCATACAGGTATTTTTTGTGAGAGGCGGCAAGCTTGTCGGCAGAGAACATTTCCTATTGGATGGAGGTAATTTAGATGACCAGGGGGAGGTTATATCCAGCTTTATTAAGCAGTTTTATAATGGAGATACCTATGTACCCAAGGAAATTATTCTGCAGTATGAAATTGAGGATTTTGAAATCATAGAAAGCTGGCTAAGCGAAAAAAAAGGCAGTAAGGTTAAGCTTACTGTGCCTCAAAAAGGCGAAAAGCACAAGCTTATTGAAATGGTCAGCAAAAATGCAGAAGATACAATCAAGCTTTTAATGGAGAAATATAAGCAGGATGAGCAGAAGACGCTTGGCGCAATAAAGGAATTATCGGATTTTATCGGTTTGTCCAAAGCGCCGAAACGTATAGAAGCCTTTGATATATCGCATCTGCAGGGGGTTGAAAATGTAGGCTCCATGATTGTTTTTGAAAATGGAAGACCTAAAAATCGTGATTATAGAAGATTTAAAATTAAGTATGTTGATGGCGCCAATGACTATGAAAGCATGAGAGAGGTATTGGAACGCCGCTTTAGACATGGCATTAAAGAGCAGGAACAGCTGGAGCGTGAAGGCAAGGTTGCTGATACGGGCAAGTTTGCTGTATTCCCTGACCTGATATTGATTGATGGTGGCTTAGGGCAAGTGAATGCAGTGCTGCCTGTATTGCAGGAGCTGGGTATAAAAACTCCGGTATGTGGTATGGTAAAGGATGACAAGCATCGCACGAGAGGTCTGATATATAATCAACAAGAGATACTGGTGCCTATCAACTCCTATGCTTTCAGGCTGATTACCAATGTACAGGATGAGGCTCACCGATTTGCTATTGCTTATCACAGAAGCTTGCGCAGCAAAACAACCGTTAAGTCTCAGCTGGATGAGGTTCCAGGAATTGGGCCGACAAGACGGCAGGCGCTGCTTAAAAAGTTTGGAAGTCTGAAGAACATTAAGTCAGCGACTATAGAAGAATTAAGCGAGGTACCGGGCATGAATAAAAAAGCTGCAGAAATGATATATAATTATTTTAATTTGTAATATTGGGATATATTCTTTGCTTTCTAAGGAACGAATTTGCTTCCGTACGCTTCAACAGCATCAGAAGCCTTGCTTTGAGGGCTGTAGCTCTGGAGTAGGACAAAGCAAGCTTCTTCGGAGGTATTCTAAGCGTAATCTCTTGGGTCTCTGAAGCTATACTGCAGCAAATTATTCCTTAGGCAAAGCGTTTGGCTTTCATTATTTATGGTGAAATATATTTTTGCTTTCTAAGGAACGAATTTGTCTTCGACAGCTTCAACAGCTTCGGAAGCCTTGATTTGCGGGAGGTAGCCTTGGAATAGGACAAAGTATTTAGTGTTTTTAGTATATAAATTAAAATATTCATAAGACATTTTTGTTTACTGTCCGTATTATATAGTGAAAATACACAAAACGACATTGTTAAAGAAATATATGGAGGTAAATATATGAATAAGAAGCTTTACAGATCAAGAACAAAAAGAACATTATCCGGAGTTTGCGGCGGCTTGGAGGATTATTTTGATATAGACGTAACCATCATAAGACTTGTTTGGGTGCTTATTTCAATCATGTCCGGCATATTCCCAGGTGTCGTTGCTTATGTTATAGCAGTGTTCATTATACCGGAAGAACCGGTAGGCTATCATAACAGCGATATGAACAGATCCAACGCAGACTACAAAATAAACAATGAAGATGAAAATAAGTAAGAAGTAGGTGTTCACTTGAAACTATTGGTTGATACCCACTGCCACACCTTGGCCAGTGGTCACGCATACAGCACCATAAAGGAAATGGCTGATTATGCAAGTCAAATAGGTATGAAAATAATCGGAATGACAGATCATGGTCCTTCAATGCCTGGAGGACCTCATATATATCACTTTGGGAATTTAAGAATAATGCCGGAGTATATAAGTGGGGTTCGAATCCTAAAGGGTGTTGAAGCAAATATCATGAACTTTGAAGGTACTTTGGATATGCCGGATAAATTTTTGAGTAAGCTGGAGCTGGTAATAGCGGGCTTTCATGATGGCTGTCTAGTGCCGGGCAGTGTAGAAGAAAATACCAGTGCCATCATAGGTGCAATGAAAAATCCACTTGTTGACATTATTGCTCATCCCGGTAATCCTCAATTTTCTATTGATATAGAAAAGGTTGTGGATTGTGCGATAGAAACAAATACCTTGATTGAAATCAACAACAGCTCCTTTGGCAATGCAAGAAGAGGCAGCGAGGACAATTGCAGGCTTATTGCTTTAGAAGCTAAGAAGAAGGGTGCACTGCTTACAACAGGCAGTGATTCGCACATATGCTTCCATGTTGGTAAATTTGACAAGGTATTGCAGCTGTTTGAGGATTTAGGTATTGATGAAGAATTGGTTGTCAGCTCGAATCCACAGCGATTGATTGATTTCTTAAACAAAAAGGGTAAAAAAATTAACTATGGTCTATCAACACCGATGGTATAAACGCATACTTTGAATGAAAATGTATAGCGCGAAATATATTGAATATATATAGAGTAAAAGCTTATCAGGAGGGATACACATGACCCTGAAAAGAGCCTTTACTCTTTTTTTATGCCTTTTAATGGCAGTCCTTGTGATATTGGGTCCCGGGCTGCTGCAGAAGTATAGAGTAGACTATAACAAAAGCTATGAGCATATGA
>JAQSYD010000010.1 GCA_029256325.1 Clostridia bacterium | reverse complement strand
TAATTTGCATAGATTTTATTTTCGTTGTCTATGAAGAAAGAACGGTCTAATTTTTCTAGAAAATTATATAATCTTTTTTCCATATATATCTCCTTGTAAAGTATTAAATTACTTAATAATAACGAATATGCTAAAGCCTATCATTAAATTAGAAGGCAATCAAGCTTCGCACGGCAAAATAGCTTTCAATTATTAATAGTATTAGTGTAAGATGCAAAGTTATTCAATATCTATTTCAGGGAGTCCTACAGTTCATATAACTATTATAGTAGTTGTTTTTAGGTAGATTAAAATGAATCATATTGTCAGGCACAGAACATAAGAACATATTACATTATCAGTAGTTAATAAGTTCTTAAGTGCTGCATCTGGCACTTACTTATCCGGCGTGATACAATAAAGAAAACCACATATAGGAGGAAGGATCATGACTAAACATCGTATATATGCCATGAGTGTAGCAAGTGTATATCCCCTTTATGTTACGAAGGCGGAGAAAAAAGGACGCACGAAAACAGAAGTCGATGAAATCATCCGTTGGTTGACAGGCTATAGTCAGGAAGAGTTAGATGCGCAACTGGAAAAACAGACAGACTTTGAGACCTTCTTTGCAGAAGCTCCCCGACTGAATTCTTCGCGGGCTTTAATCAAGGGTGTAGTCTGTGGTGTCCGAGTGGAAGACATCGAAGAGCCAACTATGAAGGAAATTCGTTATTTGGATAAGCTGATCGATGAACTAGCAAAGGGAAAAACGATGGATAAGATTTTACGTAAATAATAATAAAAACGAAGAAACACTGATTTCATATACAAAGTCTTAAGATATATAGGATTTAAAATTATATTATGACTTTAAGAAGTACGGTAACAGTAACCAAAGAGAGCAATGTCGTTATAGATACAATAACGGCTGCATATTCCTTTTCTTTATCAAAGCTTTCTGCTAGTATCGAGGTCATGGCGGAGGCTGGCATTGCAGACATAATGATCACTGCATTTATCGCTTTGGATGAACTCCCCGCCAACAATGAGAATAGGTACACAATGACAGGAATTATAATTAACTTAACAGTTATGCCATAATATATGGTCCAGTCTTTTAAAAACCTTTTAACTTTAACGTTTGAAAGTATCACACCAATAATAAGCATAGATAACGGTCCTGTGATATTGCCAATGGATTTTATACTAGATAATAAATACCCTGGCAATTTAATGTTAAATACCATAATGATAATGCCTAAACAAACAGCTGCGATAGAAGGGTTAAGTAGTATATTTTTCAGTTCCGTCTTCAAATCTTCCTTTCTAAAATTACCTTTAAACAGTATGAGTCCATAGGTCCATAACAATATTACAAAAAACATGTTGAATATTGATCCATAGATAACACCCTCTGGACCATATACAGAGTTTAGTATTGGAAATCCAACATACCCCGTGTTTACAAACACATTAGAAAAATGTAATATTGTTTTTCTATCGTCCTTTATAGGTAATAGAAGTAAGTATGAAACAGTAATCATTATAATATAAGCTGAAATAGAATAATAAAATGTTTTTGTCACGTTGGCTTTTATAGTATCATCATACGTATAAATGAAAGAAGAAAGAATCATAAAAGGCAGTGCTATTTTTATAAGAATGTCTACTAATCCTTTATTAATTTTTGCAGTAATGATATTTCTCTTACTACTATAAACCCCTACCAATATTATAATAAATAACGAAATAACACTATCTAAAATAACGGATAGATCCAAGATAAATACCTCCCATTCATTAAGGTACTAATTATTTTATTCTATATGATTTTTTATGTTACAAAACAATACAGTATCGAAATATGGGTGTGCAGGTACGAGAGGATAGCGTAATAGTCTTAGTTGCCAATAATATGGTGATTAGGGCTATTTTTAATGAAATTAACATGATAGAAAAACTTCCATATTACGATATATCGTTGACAGATATATCGTAATATGTTATATTGAATATATTGGAAGATGATATATTGGAGGACGATAGATTTGGATAAAAGTATACCATTAACGGAGGCCTTATTTTATATTCTGTTAGCTGTTCGAAAACCGAATCATGGATATGGAATTATTCAGGAAGTGCTAGAAATGACAGCGGGGCGGCTTAATTTGGGACCTGGAACTTTATATGGTGCAATTAACTCGATGCTTGAAAAAGGTTGGATCAGACTATACAGCGAGGATAAGGAATCCAGAAAGAAAAAAGAATATCTAATCACGGATCAAGGCGAAGGAATCTTCTATAATGAAGTAAAACGATTAGGTGAATTAGTTGAGAATGCTAAAAAGATGGAATTAAGAAAGGTAGGGGTATAGGTGCTGAAGTTTAGGATATATTTTGATAAAGATGCAGAAGAGGTTTGGCTGAAAGAAATGTCTTTAAAGGGATGGGCATTTAAAAAGTTCCTTATTGGATTCTATATATTTGAAGAATGTGAGCCGGGTGAGTATAATTATCAGATTGACTTGTTGGATAACTGGAAAGGCGATAAGAAAGACTTCGCTTCTTTTATGGAAGAAAGCGGCGTAGAAGTGATTTCACAATGGTATCGATGGATATATATCAGGAAAAGAGCTTCTGAGGGACCCCTTGAAATGTATACAGATTCAGAATCAAAAATTGCACAGTATAATAGGATTAAAAAGTTTTTCAG
Source organism: Clostridia bacterium (assembly GCA_029256325.1). Classification (GTDB taxonomy): domain Bacteria; phylum Bacillota; class Clostridia; order Lutisporales; family Lutisporaceae; genus GWB2-37-7. The sequence goes on along the minus strand of JAQSYD010000010.1, from coordinate 30,538 downwards.
ACTAGGTTTATTATTAGAAATAGTATGTTTCATGATTGAAATTAATGCAGCAATTCGTACAGGTTCATCATTGATTTGGCTACTCACTGTTTTCATTGGAATTATAGCATTAACCTTTTTACAAATGGTATGGAAATGCAATTGGAAAATTGAACAATTAAAACAATGACAATAGGTACCAGGCATGACAGGTATAAAAAACGCCGATATATAAATAGCAGCAATGATGCTGAAGCGCACCTAAATATTAGTACATCTAATATTTAGGTGCGCTATTTTTTATGTTATTCTATATGTAAGTAACTTTGGAAATGCGAAGGAGGATAGCGCGTATGATGACAGATAAATATCAAAACACAAAAACGACGGACTACAGTGAATTCGTCTCTATCGTTGAGGATATAGGGTTTATGACTTTATCAAATAACTGTATTGATTTTACAAACCTCTCGGGCTTGACGATGGAAGAACAATGGCATACAGATTTGCCATCTGACCCATGGCAGTGGCGCGTAAACATTGAGAAGGATCATAAAGCGGCTTATGGCAAGCTGTTTGATAAAAAGCCGGGATTTATTTCCCTTGAGTGGTATCCGATATTTCTCGCTTCTAGGAGAAAAGGGCGGAGTTTTGCAGAGATTTATTCTGAGGGTTTAATAAGTAACTACGCCAAACAAATTTATGATTTATTTAAGCATCATAAAACCTTTGGTTGGCCTTCTACAGCATATTCAACTGTAGAGACATGGGCGGGAGATCAGCTTATAGAAGAAGCTATGGGTATAAAGCCAGAAGATGCGATGGATGATATCATTATGAGAGTTCAAGACATTATTCCTAATGGAGAAATGAAGAAAATTAGGCGTTTTATTGGAATTTACTAAAGCATAGATACCAGACACCAGCGTTATATGTATAGTCTAACACTTATTGCGAGGAATCAATGTTGGCGGGAATAACAAAGTAGATATGAAGCTTCTTAAGAAAACCTTTGTACAGATAGGAATGGAATCCGTTATCACATATATCAATTCTGGAAATGTTGTTTTTATAGATAGAAAGCATACTAAGGCAGAAATAGCATCATTACTAGAACAAGCTATTCTGCAGGATTTTAATCTGGCGATTAAGGTTTTGATTCGCAGTATTGATGATTTTGAGCCTATGATGAAAATCTTGCCGCAATCCTGGAAAAATGATAATGAGTTGAAGTGTGATGTACTTTTTCTATGGGAAGAAATTGACAAAGAGACATTGCTCACTGAGTTACAAATTAAATCTAATATAGATTTTGTTAAGTATAGTCCAGGAGCAATTCTATGGGCTGTTGATAAAAGAAATGTTACGAAGAGCGGGTTAATGAAGATTGCAGGTACAGCTTTAAATAAGAAGATGACCGTTAGAAACGTCAATACAACTCGTAAAATATATGAGATCATGAAAGAAGTAAGGGATAGTGTTCTTCATGAGTAACATGCATATTAAGCACAAGTAAGGTTAGTTTTTGTGCAGCAGCTTGAAATAGCTGGCCTTTACTATAAAACTCCTCAACATAAATGTTGAGGAGTTTTGAATTAATGATGATTAAGCGAGTTGAAATATTATGAATCAAGATGTGATTATTATACTGCTAGTTTTTTAGTATCAACCACTTTTATTGTGTATGCTGAAATTATTCCATATAAAATAAATGCTATCATACTGGATAACAATGTAGCAGTATTAGACCAAGGAGCATTTATTTTTCCTTGAGCTGAATTAATTGGAATAATAATAGCCCAAACAAGCATACCCCATATAATTCCTACTGGTAAAGTGCTTGCACCTCTGATAAATCCTATCTTTCGCATAGCAAACAAGAGTATATATCCTGCAGCTTGGCCAGCTATGACATGAATCAATAGCTGGGAAAAAGTCATATGAACATTTAATGAGGAAATGTTCATAGATTCTGTTAAAGCCACTACTCCGGCCTGCACCAATGAGGCAACTAAAAAACCTAAAGAATACTTTAAATACATTTTGCTCAACTCCATTCAGTAAATTACTTACCTTAATCCTATATTTACCTCTCTATCAAAGCATTATACAAAACTGAGTTATTTATGGTGCCAGGTACAGTTAATCTGGTATTTCTATATGGCTGCACGATCATGATAATATATTTTTGCAAAGATCAGTTGATTTACATTTTGTATTATGCTAAAATTCATCTATAAATTGCAATTTGTAAATCGTAAAAATTTAATATAGTTTAGTTTTCTAGGGTTCCGCAGTTTATAACTGGCAGGTCCGAGAGAAAACACACAGAAGACTGTGTACACGGAAGGATAAAAGCCTGGGAGATATTTTAATAATATTTCTTTGGGCTTTTTATTTTACTTATTTTAGAACATTTCTATTAAATGTTTTTGTTGTGAACGCAAATACTGATTTTGAAAGGAGTTATTATGGAGTGGTTCTATTTGGCGATAGCGGGAATTTTTGAAGTAGGCTGGGCAATCGGTTTAAAGTATTCCCAAGGGTTTACAAAAACGCTGCCTAGCATACTAACTATTATTGGAATGGTTGCAAGTTTCTACTTTTTATCATTGTCTTTAAAAAGCCTGCCAATAGGTACAGCATATGCAATTTGGACAGGAATAGGAACTATTGGTACAGTATTATTAGGTATTATTTTGTTTAAGGAACCTATAAATGTCATGCGTATGGTTTGTATAGTTTTCATAGTTAGTGGAGTCATTGGTTTGAGGAGGATAAGTTGATGGGTGTTTTCAGTTATAAAGATATGTATATTGAAGATGGAAGAAGGGTATTGGAAGTAAACATACTTCCTGAAAAGCATTGTAACTTTGATTGTATATTTTGTCCTATTGGAAGGTCTCAAAATAAGGTAGATACTCAAAAGTCATTTGATGAAATGGATAGTTCATTAAGAGAACTGGAAAGGATGATAGAAAATACTAAAGCAGAATTAATTTTTATTAACTCAAAAGGGGAAGCCCTAGTCAATGATAAAATTGGGTATATAATTGACCTAATAAAGAACAAAGGTTTACCTGTAAGACTGCTTTCTAACGGATATTTGCTAGGTAGAGATGAATATGTAGAAATAGCCAATCGGTGTGATGAAGTTATTGGAGAGATAAAAACAATAACCGAAGAAGATTTTCAAAAAATCCAGAGACCTATAGATGGGTATACTCTGGAAGAATATATTTCAAACATGGTCTCCTTTAATAAACAATACAAAGGGAGATTTATATTTGAAATCACGATTATTAAGGGCTATAACGATGATGAGGATTCCATTCAGAAGATAAAAAATATTATTAATGAAATTTCGCCTGACAAGATAATTATTGCGAGAATGGATGATGAAAGATTTATGAAAAAACTTGGTATAACTGATGAAAGATTTGAGGAGATTTCAAAGGAATTAGGTGTCAGGCACGACAGTTAGACAGTTATTGTTGCGGGAAACTGTACTATTAAGAAATGCTAAACAGTCCAGAAATATGTATATCAATATTTCTGGACTGTTTGTTTTTTTAGAGATTTCATTTTCTTGTTAACTGATAGGTTAATTTGTCCGGTATTGGTATCACGAATGATTCGTGTAAGTCTAGCAGCATAATCAGCATACCTGATTTTAATATACACATATTCACATATATGGAATAATAAAGCCGACCCATTTAAAGAGAATTTATGATATTATGTTAACAAAAGAGTATAAGCTATGGTTTTGACATTATTTCCATACGCAGGCATCAAAAGAAAGGATGAGGAAACGGATGAGAAAAGGATGGGGTAAATATAGCTTAATATCTATGTTTATGATTATAGCTATAGTGATTACAGTGAATATTACATATGCTGATTCAGCTTTATCACAAAGCAATGGAGATATTCCAAGTGATTGGGCAAAAGCAAAAATTGATGGTGCTATTGCAGCGAATCTCCTTCCGGAAAAGCTCCAGGGAGAATATAGAAGAAATATCACCAGAGAAGAGTTTAGCGAGATTGCTGTTAATTTATATGAAGCGCTGAGCGGACAAGAAGCTGTATTACAAGTGAAAAACCCTTTTACTGATACACAAAACATAAAAGTTGTGATAGCAAATGATTTGGGTATTGTAAAGGGTGTAGGTGACGGAAAATTTGCTCCAGATAATGAAATAACGCGTCAGGAAATTAGTGTGATGCTATATCGTACTTTGCAAATAGCAAAACCAAAATATGATTATTCAGTCGCAAATAACCACGTTTTTGCAGATAATGCCATGATTACAGATTGGGCTAGGGAAGCAGCGGGTTATTTATATGGGATAGAAGTTATAAATGGAGTTGGAGACAATATATTTAATCCCCAGGCAAATACAACCAGGGAGGAAGCAGTTGTTCTTGTAAAAAGAATGCATGAAAAGGTTTTGGCATCAAGTAATAATCTAATTGTGTCGCGAAGTGGGACAAGAAGAGAAGAAAGCGCGATGCAGTTAAAACTGGCAAAGCTTATATCCCAAGAGATGGGAAAGCCATATCAATGGGGTGGAGCGGGACCTAACAGCTATGATTGCTCTGGTTTGGTTTATTATGTATATGACAAGCTGGGAATAACTATGCCAAGAGTATCAAGGGATCAGGCAAAAGTAGGGACTTATGTATCAAAGGATAAATTAATATACGGAGATTTAGTATTCTTCGCAAGGGATGGGAAGAATGTTAATCACGTAGGAATATATGTGGGAAATGGTTTGTTTGTGCATGCTCCCGAATCCGGAGATGTAGTAAAGAAAACAACACTTCTTTCCGGATATTATGAAAGATCTTATTATACGGCACGAAGAGTTTTTAACTAATATCTGGTTTGAAGAGCCTTATCATAATCAAGAAGTATCGTGATTACCTTACAATCTAGAAAAGTCAGCATACGGCGTAGTATGCTGACTTTTTATTTGTGCCTTATGATATACTGCAAAAAACAAATTGCTGATATTTACGTATTTATATATGTAAATTATAACCAATAATGTAATTTAATGATATGTCATTATTGGGTCATTTAAGGAGGAACAACTGTAATGGATAAGGTGGTAAAAATTGGTAAGTGTATGCTAATGTTTATTTTACTACTGGCTTTAACCTCTTGCTCAAGGGGTACGCCAGTAGTAAAAACTGTTGAAGAACCAAGTAAGGAGAGTGTTGATATATTTTATAAAGTAACAGCGCTTACTGACACACTCAAATATAAAGAGGCAAGAAAGCTACTGGAGGATAGATATGACATTATAAAGGATAATGATATTGTGCTAAATATTTATGGAGATTTGGAGTTTCATATCTTTGAAAATTATGAGAAGGCCGAAGAATTATTCGAAAGAGCTATAAAATTGAATCCAATAAATCCTGAACATTATAGAAGAATGGGATATATTTATGAAGCAAAGAGACAATTCAAGAAAGCTATAAAATACTATGAAAAAGCTGTAAAGAGAACTGCTAACTACGAGAATGTACCCTTCAATACCAAATTAGCCGATTTGTATACAGATATCGGAAATTGTTATCTAAAGCTAAATGAGAGAAAAAAAGCCATAGAAGCATTAGAAAATGCAATGGAGAAAAATCCCTACAGCATTAAAATGAATGCTCTACTGCATCAACTTTATGTAGAGTCAGAAGAATACGATAAGGCTTATAAGGTATGGAAAAATGATAATCTTATAGATGAAAGTGAAGACCATGTATATAAAAGAGTATTGGAGTGGAATAGGCTTTATAAGGCTGCGGTTGAGGGTAAAAATAGTATGACGCATCTCCAAATGGCTGACTTTTATGCTGCCCTAGTTCTTTATGATGAAGCAGCGATAGAATATAAAAAGGCATTAGCTCAAGACCAGGCAAATAATGATATTAAGAATAAGCTTTATGAGATGGAGTCGTATCTATCCTTTAGGGATGAATTACACGTTTTACTTGATGAGTATTATCGGGAAAGATGTATAAATGGTACATCGGAAGAACTGACCTTTTATAAAAGAATTAAACCGGCCTACGAAAAAATAGCTGGGCTATTCCCACAAATAGAAAACAACTCAGGAATTACTTCTGCATGGATTGATATATTAAATAAAGAAATAGAAAAGAAATTCAGTGTTAGAATTGTTAATATAAAAGCGAACGGAAGCATGCTGGGAGCACATTTTGGAAGAATTATAGATAATTCTGTAGTACACTCTGATTTATGGAGCGAAGCAATAGATTTAGAGGTTATAACACTAAAAAATATGACCAGCAATGGACTGGATAATTGGAGAACCATGGGAGGTGGGGGTGTAGGAGGTTGGAGCATAAGCCAAACCGAAATTGTCATGGTAATACAAGATAATGCATATGATGGTACACTTTATTTGGCTTCTGTTTATAGTGAAGAGGTGAGAGCGGATGCCAGAAAGCAATATGCGGGCATCCTGATGGACAAAGAGGAAAAAGAACCTCTGCAGATATATTATTCCTCCAAAATTTCAGCTGAGTTTATCGAAATGCAAATAATAACCGAAGCCGAAAAGGCAAAGATCAAGGGAGTATCTGACAATGACTTGCAAAGTTATCTTTTTAATAAGATTCAAAAGGATTTTAAGGTAAGGTCAAATATTATCCATGAAAGCCAACACTCCATTGATAACAAAATAGGAACCAGATTAAAATGGTCAGGTGAAAGTGAATACAGGGCGAAGCTTTCACAGCTAGCCTATGGTAATTTGCAATTTATGTGTCTGAATCAGTTTTACACTTCTGACTTAGGTATGGAAGTCAATAATACACATACTAGAGCAAATACACAGGTCTTTAAGGATATCGTCCAATATATATATGATAATAGTAGAAAATACCCGCAAATAGATGTCAAAAAGAATATCTTGGCACAGCTTACTAAACTAAGTGATGATGACTTAAAGGGTATAGCTATTGAGATATTTCAGTAAGTGCCAGGCACGACAGTTAGACAGTTATTGGAAGGGGCAAGGGCATTTTCTCATTCGTGCCTAACACTTATTTTTATTTACGAAATCTAAAATATAGGATGTTCATTATTGGAATAAGATAAAGATAAAAAGCATATGGAATAAACCCTATATAGCTTACATCCATAGTGGTAGTAGGTACAAAAGCTGCAATATTCCATGGAATAAGAGCTGCCAGCACGACCCCGGTATTTTCTAGGTCTATAGCTAACTTATACTTATCAAATTTTCTCTCTTCATAGGTCTTTGTCATAAGCTGATTGGTTAGAACTGTTGAAATAGACTGGTTGCATCCAAAGGCAGCAGTTAAAATACTTACGATCGTCGTGAACAAGAAAATATCACTTCTTGTTCTTGCTTTTCTTAAGATATTTTCTACACTTTTTAGCATTTCTGTTCCATCAAATATTCCCGCCAAGGAACAAGATACAAATACAACAAGGGAAGCTTGCCACATAGAAATAATTCCCCCGCCTTTAATGATGGTATATAGTGGACTGGCTGAATCTAAGTGAAAGCCTAGGAATAGGTATTTTACAATCTCTATAAGACTGTGTTGTTGAAATAAAATACTAATGACAGAGGCTGTGAGAATACTAAGGAGCATGGAAATTTTAACGTTCACTTTAAATATAGAGAAAACTATAATGATCATTGCTGGCAATAGAACAATCAAATTTATATTAAAAATATTTGTCAGCTCGATATCAATGCTGCTTCCTATAAAAGTCAATGGTTGTTTTAAAGCAAAAATAGTATATAGGATTATTGAAGCAATGAAAGGTATTACAGCAGTGATAAACATGTTTCGTATATTTGTAAAAAGGTTTGTTTGAGTCAAGCTCGCAACCAAGCTTGCACTTGAAGACATTGGAGAACATCGATCTCCAAAATAGGCTCCTGCAATAATTGCTCCTGCTGCGATATTAGAATTAACATTACCGCCCTTGGCCATTACAATTAAGGCTAAACCTACTGTACTTACAGTTCCTAAAGAGGTACCCAGTAGAAAAGATACCAAAGAGCTTATCAGGAATGCATAGAGGATAAAAAACTTAGGATCCATAAGCTTTATGCCATAATAGACTATTCCCGGAACGGTTCCTGCCGCCATCCATATAGCTGTAATAGCTCCTATCAATATGAATATCTCTAAGACAACAAAGGCTTTTTTTCCACCAGTGTATGACATCATAAAGATATCTTTTAGGGAATAGCCTCTTCGCCATGAAATAATGGTAAAAATAAAAAAGCCTATTAATAATGGAATACCTACAAAAATTCCTTTATAGACAGAAAAAATGAGTACTAAAAATGTAAGGAACATGCCAATAATGAACTCCATAATAAATACCCCTTTATATTAATTGGTTGCTAAAAACTCGTATCAATATCTATAGGTTTATGTTAATATAAAAGATGATATCATACAAACAAATTATTTCTATCAATATAATCGGGTGTGCCGATAGATATAGTGAGGAGTGTTATTATGGAGTTCAAACAATTAAGATCCTTTATTGTGGCTGCTGAAACCCTTAGTTTTAGCAGGACTGCAGAAATTCTAAATTTTGCTCAATCCAGCATATCAGAGCAGATTCGATTATTGGAAGATGAATTAGGCTGTAAGTTATTTGAACGCTTGGGTAGGAATATTTGCTTGACAAAAGAAGGGGAGAAATTCTTGCTTTATGCTGAAAAAATCCTGAGTTTGTGCGATGAAGCAAAACAAAGTGTAGCAGAGTCTCTAATCCCAACAGGTCCCTTGACGATTGTAACGGCTGAAACTCTCTGTGTATTTCGATTACCGGAATTATTTAAAGAATATTGCAGCCGCTATCCCGATGTAGATATTAAATTACAAATTGGCAACTGTGAGGATTTCCCGAATATGCTGAGAAAAAACAAGGTGGATGTGGCTTTTTCATTGGATAATGAAAGGGTTTATCCTGATATTGTTTCAAAAACCTTGTTGCATGAACCTTTGGTTGTGGTTTCTGGCAATACGGATTCTTTAGCCAAAAGAGACATATTCGAGATATCAGAATTTGAAGGAAAGAATTTAATACTTACTCAAAGGGGCTGCAGCTATAGAGCTCGTTTTGAAGAGTATTTAGCAAGTGCTGATATACAGCCAAATTCTATTTTGGAAATGGAGAGTATAGAAGCCATAAAGCAGTATGTTATCAGTGGTTTCGGAATATCTTTTTTGCCCCGCATTGCAGTTCAAAAAGAAATAGATCGTGGACAATTAGTAGAAATAAAGTATAATGGACCTGAATTTTATACTACAGCACAAGTGCTCTATCATAAGGATAAATGGATATCACCTGCATTACAAGCGATATTAGAATTGTCATCAGAAAGATTTAAGATAAATAGTTAATAATTAATAAGATATATTAGAAAACCGCCGGTTTAGCCGGCGGTTTTGATTCAAATTGGGACTATAGTCTGTTTCTTATCTTTGTGCTTCAAACTGTCTTAGAAGCTTAACAAACAATTCAGGAACCTTTGCCATGTTTTCAGGAGTTTCAACGAAGGAAATTCTGAATTGTGTACTTCCCGGATTTTGCTCGCCTTTGTTTACATTATAGAAGCCCTTCATTGGTGCTACGAGAAGCGTTGTTTCAACTCCGTTCATGTTAACGGATCCTTCCTGTGCACAGTATAAAACGAAGTCAATTGCATCAAAGCCAGGTTTTACTACATTTCTTACGTCAATTACTGAGTATATGGATGCATCAGGGCTGGAAACAATTAAACCAGGCTCCTGCTCCTTCAGACCGTTATATACATTCAATATTAGCTCTTTGTAGTACTCACGAATGCTCTTGCACCAGTCAGCAATTTGTTCCTTCGATTCATGTGCCAAAGCACCGAATATATATTGACCGATTACATTCGCGCATAGGTTTGCAGTATATTCAGCAACAGAACGGTTGTTGAACTCAGCACTATCTGTAATCAAAGCGCCGATTCTTAAGCCACAGGCATTCCATACCTTTGATGCAGTCTCGATACTGATTCTTCTGCCTTCGATGCCAGGTACCTCTGCGTCTGTTACTCCCCAGATGCTTACAAGCTTGCCGCCTTCCTCATAGAAGAGTTCACGATAAGCTTCATCGCTGACCATCCACATATTATATTTTACGCATAATTTAGCTAGTTCTTTAAGTGTTTCAAAATCAAAGTACTGTCCTGTTGGGTTGTCATAAGGTATAACAAGAAGTGCTCCAGGATTATGTTTTTGAATCGCTTCTTCGATTTTATCCAGTTCTGGAAGACTAAACTTGCCCGCTTCATTTAAATTACGCGTAACTGTAACTATTTTACGTCCGATTCTTTCTGCAAAAGAAATATAGTTGGTGTAGGCAGGATCAATCACCATAAGTGGGCTGTCGCCAGTACCCGCAGGGCCGCAAACACCGATTAAAAGTAATTCCATAGCAGTAGATCCGCCGTCAGTTACCTGAACGAACAATTTACTTGTGTCGAAACCTTCGCACTTAAGGATATTTTTAAATGCATCCTGACACTCTACAGTACCAGCAGTTGTTGAATATCTTACAACACCCTTTGAAAATGGGCTTTCAGGTGCACCAAGTTCAAACATTCTTTTCATCATTGCAGGATTTGTTGGAAGAGAAACATTGCCGATACCTACATTGATTACAGCTTCGGGTTTGACCTTGCGCTCCTCATATTTCATTTGTGCAAGTCTGACATCTGATGGTGTCCTTGACTCAAAATGAGCTGATAGAATTGGTTTACTCATTATTAAAGCTCCTTTTCTGAATAATATTTTTAATTTCAAGCTATGTTGCTTGTTGTATTTTGTGTACATTCTCTTACTAATATTATTTTAGCATTAATTTATATCCATTTCACTTATTTTTTATAATTTTATGAATACATAGTCCTATACAAGTAGTATACCTCATTGGATATCAGTTATTTGAATTATACTATAAATTGTTCCACAAATGATTTATGTTATTGTTTGTGAGTATTTAAAATATTATAGCATTACGAACTACATGCCAAGTTTTAAAGTCAAAAATACAAACATAATATAAATTAACTGCTATATAAAATAAAATATATTTGATAAAGGATATTATCCAGGATGATGAATATCAATATGAAAAGACTTATTAAAAATGAGTATGCAGGAAAGGGTATTATTTTAATTGCTTCTATTGTACTAATATATTCACTTATTTCATTATACTTTATACAGCATTGCTTTTTTAATACCGTCATAAATGGGGTAAATGTGTCATTAAAAGCACACGACGACGTAGATGATATCATTAGAAGCAGTGTCAAAGATTATAAGTTACAGTTAATTGAAAGAAATGGTGAAATAGAAGAAATAATAGGACAAGATATAGAAATGCAATTCAACGAAAAATTCGATATTTCTAAGATTAATCGACTGCAATATCCATTTAAATGGCTAGGTTCCTTAATAAAAATGCACAAATACTATGTAAAAAATTTATTTATCTATAATAAAGAGAAATTGGTAAATAAAATAAATGAATTAAATTGCTTAAACGAAGATATTATAGAACCTCATAATGTAAGCTTTCGGTATTCAGATGGAACCTATGAGGTAATTGAAGAAGTATATGGAAATAAGATACATATAGACAGGTTATATGAAGCTGTAAAAGTAAGTATATTAGAAGGAAAAACAAAATTGGATTTAAATGAAAATTATTGTTATGAAAATCCAAAGTACACCTTAAGCTCTGAGAAAACCCTTGATACTAAGAATTTACTAAATAAGTATGTATCAACAAAAGTCACTTATCACTTTGGAAGTCAAAGCGAAATCGTAGATAAAAATATCATAAATCAATGGCTTCTTGTAGATGAAAACTTAGATGTAGTAATAAATGAAAAAGCAGTTATGGAATATATGAAGGAATTAAGTAAAAAATATGACACGGCTGGTGCAGTAAGAAAAATTAAAACATCAACAAACAAAATAGTTGAAGTGAAGGGCGGATTTTATGGATGGAAGATTAATCGTGCTGCTGAAACAAAAGCGTTATTGGAAAATATAAAGTTAGGTAAAGTACTGGAAAAAGAACCTATATATACACAGAAGGCCATAACTAGGGGGAAAGATGACATAGGTGATACTTATGTAGAAATTAATATAACAAGGCAGTATTTATGGTTTTATAAAAATGGAAAGCTTATAACTCGAGGGGCTATAGTAACAGGCAATCCCAATAAAGGAGACTCTACTAAGGTTGGTGTCTATATGCTGAATTATAAAGAAGAAGGATCCGTATTAACGGGACACAATTATGAAACTGAAGTAAATTATTGGATGCCTTTTTACGGGAATATTGGCATACATGATGCAACCTGGAGATATTCTTTTGGAAGAGACATATATAAGAGAAATGGAAGCCATGGATGCGTAAATGTCCCATTATATTTAGCTAAAAGAATTTTTGATAATATAGAAGAAGGAACCCCTATTATTTGTTACGAAGAATAGAAGTGCACTTATGCACTTGTTTTCCAAAAGAGCAAAGCACTTGTATTAGGTACTTTTGCACCCTCAGATGTATATAATGATGGTATGGATGTATTAATATGAGGTAGGTGGATAAATATGAGCTCATCATCATCTTCTTCAAGCTCAAGTGGGCACTACTGCAGAAATAGAAGAGGAAGCAGGCATTATAAGCGTTTATATAGATATTGGGGGGACATTTTCGGAACATTATTAAATGCCTTTTGTTATTTGGAGAGCTGTAGCAATTCCAGTTCCAGCTCTTCGAGCTCTAGCTCCAGTGCTAGTTTTTCTAGCTCATACTGGCATTCAAAGCACCACCATAAACGCCGTAAAAAACGGCATTCCCGTTAAGAATATGCTTACTAAGCTGTTTGATTCAGATCCTAAATACTTACCGGGACAGTATTTTGAAGGTTTCAAGATAGTAAAAATTGTAGGAGAGGGTAGGTATGGAATATGCTACCTTATAACTGATGATAAAAACCTTTACATACTTAAGCACCTTAAGAAAAAAGTGTATCAAGAAAATCCGATGAAGATACAATATGAGGAGGAAATTCTAAAAGCGCTGAAGCATGAAGCAATACCCAGATATATAAGGAAGATAGAGAATAATCATTTTACAGGATATGTACTAGAATATAAGCAGGGAACAACCTTCGAAACTATGATCTTTAACCAAAGACATGTATTTACAAGAAATGAAATTCACCATATAGGAAGGCAGCTGATCGATATCTTGCATTACTTGCATGGAAAAGGAGTCGTACACAGAGACATAAGAGTTCCAAATACTTTATATCATGATCATCATATTTACTTGGTGGACTTCGGATTGGCAAGGTGGATGGATAATAAAAAATATAAAGCAGATATAGATTTTTCTTACTTTGGAGATTTTTTGATACATCTTTATTATACATCGTATATAGATAAACCCAGAAAAAATAAGCCGTGGTACGAAGAGCTAGCTTTAAGAAGTAAGGAGCTTGTATTTCTAAAAAAGCTTATGGGAATCGAAAAAAGATACAAAAGCATAAATGAGGTTGAAGTGGACTTTGAAGAAATATTTACAGATTTCTGCGTTAAAGAATAGAGTTTGTTTGAACTCGAAAGTGAAAAATCAAAGTGGAACTGTGCATTTGATAGTATTTGAGCACCCTTGGAGGAAGCGATAGCCTTATCCAAGGGTGCTTTTTATTTTAGTCAAGAAGGAGTGCTGAGTAAATATATCTTCTGTTTTATTTTATTTATTGGAAGTTTTGCAAACATGACTGAATTGTATAGGAAATTATCTTGACGTAAATCTAGTTTGGTGTTAAGTTATATGTAATGACGACACTGTCGTCGGACATATAAATTTTGAAAATCATAGTTTATAGGAGGCGCTGATTATGAAGGTTACATTTCTTACATTAGGCACCAGAGGTGATGTTCAACCCTATCTAGCTCTGGCTAAGGAACTGATTAAGAATGGACATGAAGCGTTGGTATGTACAGGTAGAAGTTTTAAAAATTTCATAGAGGAAAACGGAGTTGAATTCTACGAAGCCACTGCAGATTTTATGGCTATTCTAGAAAGCGAAGAAGGAAGAAAGGTATTCAATGGGGGAAGCTTCAATATTTTTAAAATGCTAAAGTATGCGAAGGAAGTCATTACACCAGCATATAGGAAGAGTATGAGTGATTTTCTGGAAGCCTCAAAAGGGTCAGATATGATTGTCTATCATCCTAAAGCACTTGGAGCGGGTGATATTGCAGAGTACTTGAGGATTCCTTGTATCAGCATGCCTCCGGTACCCATTTTATTTCCGATTTCTGAGTTTCCTAACTTTGTAATAGCATCAAAAAGAAACTTAGGACCTGCTCTGAATAAATTGACCTATAAGGCTACTGCCCTTGGAGAATCGTCCTACATGAAGGATATAAATGAGTTTAGAAAAAACGCTTTAAAGCTTCCTAAGAGAAAATCGGGAGAGCGTACATTTAAAGTGAATGGTAGAGATATACCCATCATCTATCCAATCAGCCCATATATATTTAAAGAAGTAGAGAGCTGGAAAGACAGGGTTTATATATCTGGTTTTTTCTATATGGATATAGGTGAAGCTAAGCTGGATGAAAAACTGGAGGATTTTATAGAGAAAGGCAGAAAGCCCATCGTTGTATCCTTCAGCAGTATGCCCCTTAAGAATCCTGAAGTCTTTAAGGAGAAACTTGTTAAAGCTTTAAGAGAAACTGAAAACAGAGCTGTGGTTTTAACAGGAACAAGTGGAATGAGCTTTGAAAATGAGGAAAATATTTTTGCAGCAGAAAAAGCCCCACATAGGCTTTTATTCATGAAGGCGAAGGGTATCATACATCATGGGGGCGTAGGTACTATGTCTGAAGCACTTCTTAGTGGAGCCCCGCAATTAATAATGCCATTTACCACAGACCAACCATTTTGGGCTCATATGCTGTATTCAAAAGGATATACGATGAAGCCCTTGAAGGAAAAGAACGTAGAAATATCTGATCTGGTTAAAGCCTTTATAGAAATGGATAACGTTAAATATATAGAAAAAGCAAAGGATATTCAAAGCATAATAATAAAAGAGAATGGTCTTCAAAATGCTGTAAAATATATGGAGAAGGTGTATGAGCTTTATATGTAGACATAAGTGAAGGAAAGAATAACAGCATGATTATAGATCAGGATAGGGGATGATTATTTGCCTAAGCAGACATTTTTCAACCTAACAAGTGAAAAGCAAAATCAGATTATTGATGTAGCGATAAATGAGTTTTCGCAGTTTACCTTCAATGAAGTAAAAATTTCTGATATCATTCATAAAGCAAAAATTCCGCGAAGCAGCTTTTATGACTATTTTGAAGATAAGAAGGACTTGTATCGGTATATCATCATCATTATCAGGAAAGAAAAGATGAAATATATGGAGCCTGTTTTGATGAGGCGGCAAGAGAGCTTTTTTCAAGGATTAAGAGATTTATTTAAAGCGGGAGCGGAGTTTGCAGCTTCAAAACCCCAATATGAAAAGCTTGCAAGCAGGATGTTTGAGAATATGGAGCTTATCAACGAAATATTCGGGGTAGAGGCGCTTGATACATCAAGCTTGTACGAATCCATGCTGATGAAGGGTATTGAAGCCGGTGAGGTAAGAAGTGATATTGATATAAAGTTCATAGCAAAATCCATACACATTTTATCATCCAATCTAATATTGGAGCGCTTTGAAGACAATAAAGAAACTCTTGACCTAGGTGAATTTATTGAAAGGATAACTGATAACATAGTAAGCCTTATCAGGATTGGGATAGCCAGGTAATTGGCGTATATTTCATTTTGAAAGGAAGATCGTTTAAGGTAAATAAATGCCTTACCCGGCACTAACAATTGGGTAAGGCATTTGTATTAGTTTTCACAGCAACTGATATCCAGCTCTTTATAACCTTCGTATTTAAAAACCTTACAGTAATATTCAAGAACTGACTTGTTTAGCTCATGAAAATCTGCCTCTCTATCGATAAGCTTCTCAACGGAGGTTACCTCTTTATCCGTTATTCCACAGGGTACAATAAATTGAAAATGATTTAGGTTTGTGTTTACATTAAATGCAAAGCCATGCATGGTAATTCCACGCTTTACTGCCAATCCGATCGCAGTGATCTTTTGGTTTCCTATCCAGACCCCTGTATACTCTAGATACCTTCCAGCCTCAATATTATATTTATCCTTTAAAAGGTGTATAAATATTTCTTCAAGATTGTATACAAAGTCTCGGATGCCCATTTTTAAATCTTTAATACTAACAATAGGATAGCCAACAATTTGTCCAGGTCCATGATAGGTTACGTCTCCACCCCTATTTGTATGAATAACATCAACCCCCATAGTTTCTAAATACTCTTTCGAAGCAACGATATTAGCAGCGTCTCCACCTCTTCCAATAGTGATTACTGGGGGATGCTCCACTAAAATCAGGGTATCACCTATTTCCTGCTTTTGACGTTTTTCCAGAATGCTATACTGAATCTCCAGCGCTTTTTCATAATTACACTTGCCTAAAAACACAACATTCAATTTCATTGAAATTTACTCCTTTTCAATACGGTAAATTACTACTTATATTCCTATTATATAAAACACTTTATACCTTTTCAATGAAATGAGTGTAAGGTACCTAATCTGCCAAAATCCTTATTATATAAGCTAAAATACTTATATGGAGATAAGGTGCGTGAATAGAAGGAGTTGGGACGTGAATGTCGAATCAAAAACTTTTACCTGCGTATTGGATTATATAATCGAGGAGGATACAGTATGGACTTTAAAAACAATCGAACTTTTATGAAAAGCGGATTTGATCTGCCTGAACGTGAATTTATTTCTGATCAAGAACGTGGTCTGCCGCCACCATCTGTTGAGAAAGCAATGGATAGCAATCTACGAATAATTGAACTTCCGGTCGTAGATAAAAATATAATGAAACATAGTGACTTATATGATTGCCTTAATAACCGTAGAAGTAGACGAAATTATAAAGATTTGCCAATTACACTAGAAGAGTTATCTTTTTTGCTATGGTCAACTCAAGGGGTGCAGAAAATGATACCTGCATATAAAAATACAGGACATATAACGCTGCGTCCCGTACCGTCTGCAGGTGGCAGGCATGCCTATGAGACATATCTTGCTGTGAATAATGTAGCCGGTTTGGAAAAAGGTATTTATATTTATCTGCCCTTAGCGCATAAGCTTGCATTTTATCATTCTGTCGATAATCTGCCGGATAAACTTATCTATGCTTATGGCGGTGAAAACTATCAAGAGGAAGCCATGTGGCTTGGGCGAGCGCCAGTTGTATTTTTATGGTCCTGCATTCCATATCGCGGTGAATGGCGATACCATGGTGAAGCACATCGATTAATGCTGCTAGACATAGGGCATATATGTCAAAATCTATATCTGGCAAGTGAGGGGATCGGGTGTGGTACTTGTGCCATTGCGGGGTATGTTCAAAAAGCTTTTGATGAACTGCTTGGTATAGATGGAGAAAATGAATATGTTGTTTATGTTTCTGCTGTCGGCAAAGTAGAATAATCTTTGGTGCCAGGCACCGAAGATATCAAGTTATTGTTGATGGCTAGAGATATAAACAATAACTTTGTATTAATAAGCCTTCAGCATAACAGCTATAACAATTAAAAGTGCCATGTGGGCAGGATAAAAAACATAACCCACATATTTATTTAGCTTAATGTGCCTTGCGTTTATACTTTCCAATAGGAAAATTGGGATGAGTGCAAAAACTCCCCATGCGTTAAAATAGTATCTTTGCAGCTGCGATAGCCCGTTCTGAAAGTTAAGCTGACCCCATATAAATGTAAAATCAAAAAGGTTACTCCAAAATCGTGCAGATGAATATGCGGAGTTCCATAGGGCAATTCGGTAATAACCGTGAAGCAGATATAGTAGTATAATGCTTACAACAGCGATTTCCATTTTATCTTGAAAGATGTGAAACAATAAAACTAAGACTAATGCCAGCAAGCCGTATTCTAAATAAAAATCTTTTACCATGAAGCTTATTACTTCCGGAAGAATGATTAATATAACAGCCAGGGCTAGTAAAAGCACACCATATAAAAGATGTTTATAATTCTTGTGTTTTATAAAACTCTTAATTTTAAGGATGCCCATATCATAAATACAAAGCAGCCCTATGGCAGCTATAAACGTAAACAGCACATTAAAATGAAAAGGATTAAACTGAATATCGGGATTGAAAAAAGAATAGGGTATTTGAGTTATTAAAGCAAATACGGAAAGTCTTAAAACATATTTTTTGCGATTGGATGTTCGGGAGTAGCCTAAAGCAATCTGATAGGCAAAAATCGGAAAGGCCAATCTCCCAATAATCCTGAAAAGCATTTCATTTGGGAAAAACATATACCCAATATGATCAACAAGCATTGTTGCGAATGCAAGCAGCTTTAGCATATCATTTCGACCTGTATTTCTTTGCAGGACCTTTTTTTCAACCACCAATGCTTCCACTATAATTTCCCCCTACAAACTGTATTCATTCCAAATAATTATATCATTTATAATTTCACATGGCAGAATTTTTAAAAAATATATAAGCAAATCCAGTGGAGAGAATTCGTTCAGAATCCTGTGGATGTCTTGTGTATAGAGGATGCTTGTTATTTCCCCGGGGACTTAGGCATTTACTTTTGGAGTATGCTTGGCAGTCTCTGAATTTGAAGTCATAAAAAGCATATATCTTAATAATACATAGATCACCATAATGATAGCCCAAAACTCTAATAAGTTTACAAGATAACCTAAGAAGAAAATGCTGCTTTCAGACTTTAGCAGATAAGCATAGACCCCCTTCATAGCAATTGCAGTAATAACGAATGGAAAGGTAAAGGCTGAATAGCTTGGGTAAAAATTTAGCTTAAGCAGCTTAGGCGGCATAGGGTTTTAAATAAGTTGATAATAATATTAAACCCATTGAAAAAGTTGGCATTACACTAGCAACAACAGGATTTTCAAAGCCTTCCTTGATAGCTTTTGGCATTATCAAAACCTTTGCCAGTAGCAATACCAGCACGATACCGGCTATAACGCCAAATAGATTTCTATAAATACCTCCGTAAGAAAGCAAAAGGTTTCCGGCTGCTGCCAAAGCCAACATTAAGCCAGCTATAGGAAGGGGTAATTTTTTAATCATAAATTCATTATTCTCCTCTTTAAGGTTATAAATATTTTAACTCTTATAAATCATCATGGTGAATAAAGCTGAATTAGACTTGAAGAGCTTTAATTTTAGCGGAAATTTCAGGGTCTTCTAATAGCTTTTCAGCGATCCACGCAGCTACCTCGCCTGTAATCTGCACACAATGAGCTTTTCTTTCAGGGCTGGCAAATTCATAACCCTTTACAAGGACTCGGCAACAAGTACTTTTGTATAGATCCTTGATATGATCGTGAAGCGCTGCTGAAATAGGAAACATTTTCTCATTCATCGGTTCGCCATGCTTTCTGCCATAAGCCATACCTAAGGCCATAGCACCTCCGCTAACAGCACCACACAAGCATCCGGATTTGCCCAATCCAATTGGGAAAGCAGATGCAAGCTTAACAATGTCCTCCTGGAAGGGACAATCTAACAGTTCATTTATTGTATGAACAACAGCTTCTGAACAGAAAAACTCTCCGCGTTGGAAATAACCTTCTGCCTGTTTACGAACAGATGCAATAACTTGATTATTTTTCATTTTATTCCTCCACCAAAGATATATTGAATTCATGATAAGTATAATAAATAGGATTTTATAATACAAATAGAAAAAATATATAGAACTGTTCAATCAAATAGCAATCATCTATGTGGTGAGGCGTGTAAAGGGATGGTTCTTATTGATTTGATTCTGTATAATGGAAGGAGTAAGTGAAAGTAGAAAATGAGCATAAAGGGGGAATAGCATGAACACAAGTTTATTTCACGGATTGAAAGGTGAGAAAATCCACTTTAAAGCTTTGAACACCAGTGATGCCCAAGAGATACATAGCTATGCTTCAGATGAGGAGGTATCACGTTTTATTGGCTGGCCATTAATGAAAACCTTGGATGAGACTCACAATTATATTGAAGAAATGATAAGACGTGAGGCAGCATGCACACATTTATATGCATCCATTGTTCTTAAATCAACTCAGAAAATTATAGGAACAGCCATGATTTTCAATTTTGATCGTGAAGCGAAGCATGCAGAAATTGGATATGTTTTTCATAGTAGCCATTGGGGTAAGGGCTATGGCACAGAAACTGTTGCGCTTATGAATGATTTTGCATTTGATTTGCTTAAGCTCCATAAGCTCCATGCACGGGTGGTGGAAGCCAATGTGGGGTCTATCCGAGTGCTGGAGAAGAACAGCTTTGAGCTGGAAGGGCGCTTAAAGGACTACCATTTCATAGAGGGTTCATATTATGATAGCATGTTACTTGGTAAACTTCGTCTCAAGTAAAAGCTATTTGATGGAAGGTATCAGGTACAGAACATAAACAATTAGATTCTATATATATAAATAAGTGCTAGGAACTAAGTTATATGCAGTCCAATAACTGAATGACTTGTTACAGGGCACTTATTTTAATTATATAAAAAAGGAGAAACTCTATGCGCAGACAACTGTGATTTCTGTAATGCTGTCAACCATCCTATCCGTAAGATTGATTCTGAGCGTGCTTGCATAAACTTTTACCATAGCTTTCTTGATATCATGGGGTATTGTCTCTTCATTTACCCTGGCAACAAAATTGATTATAAGATTTACACTATTCTTGAATTCACGGATACTCATATTTGTCCTCCAATTTTAAAATAAAATATGTACATTATATAATTCGGATGACGGATATAAAATGGAGGATTATTTTTTATGTAAATTATGACAATGACCGATAGCACTAGAGCGAGCGCATCAGGGCATGTTCGGAAAGTTTAAGACATTAAAGATCATTGAATTTATTATAACTAAGTAAACATTTTTACAGTAATGTATGAAAAAATGCCTCAAGCGATTCTGAACATTAAAATAGAAGGGCTGACAGTTTTGTCAGCCCTTTTGAGATTAACGTATAAAATTAGTTCCTACTCGCGGCTCTTTATCCGGAAGCATAACACCTGCTTCTTTACCGGCTTGTATACTTTTTAAAAGCCAAGCCATATTTTTACCAAGTGTCCTCATTGTTTGCATTCCTTCCAAATCCTGTTTTACTTCTTCGGGGGTAGTCCCATGAACCATATTCCAATATTGTGAAGATACAACAGGCATACTTGAAATAGTAAAATATTTATTTAACTGCTCGAAGGCGGCAGTTGAACCGCCGCGGCGACAGCTTACAATTGCTGCGCCAGGTTTATACTGAAAGCCATTTCCTGCATAGAAGAATCTATCTAAAAAAGATGTTATTTGACCAGATGCACCGGCATAATGCACTGGGGAGCCAAAGATAAAACCATCTGCTTCTTTTGCTTTTTCTAAGGCAACATTTACAGCATCATCATCAAAGGCACATTTGCAGGAGTCATCTTTAGAACAACCGCCGCAAGCCATGCAGCCACGAATGGGCTTGTTTCCTACATGAAAAATCTCTGTTTTGATATTTGCATTTTCCAGTTCCTTCGCTACTTCGCCTAAAGCAGTATAAGTACATCCATGCACGTTCGGACTTCCATTAATAAGTAATACTTTCATTTTCATACCTCACATTAATTTTCAAGATGTTTCGCAGAACCTTGGAGGACTTGTTATATATATCAACAATGCCACCAAGTACTTTGTATTACTACATTATATCATAGTGCACTTTAATGTGAGAAGAAATCAAATTTAATACTATTTATATTCTATTGGTATAAACTTGGAAAGTAACTCCAAATTTATCAGTCACCATACCATAGGCAGGACTGAAGTAGATTTCATTTAGCTCGATAATGACTTTGCCGTCTTTCTTTAAATTTTCATAAAGCTGTCTTGTTAATGAAACATCGTTGGTTGTGATACAAATTGAAACTTGATTACCTTTTTCAAATGGAAGCTCAGGAATCACATCAGCAATCATAATTTTAGTTTCACCAATTTTCAATACAGAATGTGCGATAAGATTCAATTCATTTTCCTTAAGCCTTGCTGTTTCATCTTTTGGACCTTCTCCTAAAGTTTGCATAAACAGAACTTCAGCATTTAATGTTTCCTGATAATAATCAATGGCTTCTTTTGCTTTTCCATTCATCAGAATATAAGGAATTAGTTGAAATGACATAATTAAACATCTCCTTAGTCATATAATTATATTATTTGTAATACTGTCAGAAAATAAATCACTGTCATGATTTATCTATTTATAATTTTATATTATAATAGTGACAAACTATGTCATATTTATTTTGGAGGGTACTATGTCAAAAGCAAAAAGATTAAATGAAATGATTATGATGGTTAATAGAAAGAAAAGATTTACGGTTCGAGAATTGGCGCAAGAATTTGGTGTTTCAAACAGAACTATTTTGAGAGACTTGCAAGAGTTGAGTGAAATGGGCGTTCCATTGTATTCGGAGGTAGGTCCTCATGGCGGTTATCAAGTTTTAAATGAAAGGATTCTTCCACCTATTGCATTTAGTGAGGATGAGGCCATATCTATCTTTTTTATGATTCACGCACTTAGGCACTATCTCTCTCTCCCATTTGATATTGAGTATGAATCAATAAAAAAGAAATTCTATTTAAACCTTTCCGGGGATATCAGAGATGTCATAGACAGAATAAAAGATCGTGTGGATTTTTTATACATAAAACAGCAGGAGGAAATTCCGTTTTTGAGACAGCTTCTGGACGCAGCAATTCAGCAGGAGGTTATTATAATATGCTATGAAGCCAATGGAAAGATCAGCTATAGAAGTATTCAGCCCATTGGTATTTATGCAAATGAAGGGAAGTGGTATTGTCCCTCCTATTGCTTTTTGACGAAAGATTATCGGGTTTTTAGATGTGACCGTATGAAGTCAGTAGAATCTGATGAAAATACCATACCTGTTGATTTATCCAAAATTAACTTAAAAAATCGTTTTTCAATTCTCCAACATAACAAAGAGACCTTTGAATTATATGTAGAGCTAACCAATAAAGGTGTAGAAAAATATCAGTCTGTAAATTGGTCAGATATTGCGTTGAACAAACGGGAAGATGGCACCGGATATTTAAAAGGCAGCATTTTAAAGCATGACATCAACTTTTACTCAGATTATTTTATTACATACGGCAGAGATGCCGTTATCAAAGGACCTTTTGAATTAATTGAAACCATAAAAGAAAAGCTAAACATAATTTTAAAACAGTATAACTAGCAACTTATACATTTACCGATTGATATTACGCAAGGTATATCAAATTATCTATTTGCCGTGTATTTAATTGGTATTACGAGAGAAAATACCTTAAGATATTATAATTCGCTGCTCAGAGGGCTAATAACAATTACAGTGAAGAAGAAAGGATGACATATTTATGGAAAATGGTAAAAGGGCGCAATGGGGTTCTAATTTTGGTTTTATCATGGCAGCAGCAGGCTCTGCTGTGGGTCTCGGTAACCTTTGGAAATTCCCATATCTTGCAGGGAAGAATGGCGGAGGAGTTTTCGTTCTAATCTATTTACTCATTGTATTATTTATCGGCTTTACCATCATGCTTGGAGAGATGGCCATAGGTAGATCAACACAGTTAAGCTCCTATAATGCGTATCGGAAAATAAATAAAAAGTGGTCCTATGTCGGCGCTATTGGCGTTATTGCTGGATTTATCATACTTTCCTTCTATAGCGTGGTTGGTGGTTGGGTCCTCAACTACTTATACCAGACCGTGATAGGAGGAATCCCAACAGATACAAGCGCATATTTTGGAAGCTTTATATCAGATCCGATATCTCCTATATTTTGGGATATGGTATTTATGATTGCTACTGCTATTATTGTATTTAAAGGCATAGGAGGCGGTATTGAGAAGGCTTGTAAATTCATGATGCCGGCATTGTTCGTTATACTTGTAATCATTTCCATTAGAGCAATGACATTGCCAGGCGCAGGTGCAGGTATAGCCTTTTATCTAACTCCTGACTTTTCTAAGCTCACTGCCGGAACAATTGTGGCAGCATTAGGTCAAGTTTTTTTCTCTCTTAGTCTCGGTATGGGGTGTATCATAACCTATGGAAGTTATTTAGGGAAGGAAGAAAACCTTGAAAAGAACTCCATAATAGTACCTTTTCTAGACACGCTAGTAGCGTTATTGGCGGGCTTTGCTATACTTCCGGCAGTATTTGCCTTTGGCTTTGAACCCGGATCAGGCCCGGGGCTAATGTTCATCACATTACCTCAAGTATTTGATAAAATGCCTCTAGGCTGGATATTTGGTACACTGTTCTTCATACTTGTATTGTTCGCGGCATTGACATCCTCCATATCATTACTTGAGGTTACCGTTGCATATATGCAAGATCACCATAAGTGGGGTAGAACAAAGGCTGTAATAGTACTTTCTCTCTTAATGTTCCTAATAAGTATTCCGGCATCATTATCCATGGGCATATTATCAAATGTGCAGATTTTAGGAAACAATTTATTTGACTTCTTAGTATTGATATCGGATATACTTCTGCCTCTGGGCGGATTACTCATGTGCATTTTTATAGGCTATGTTTGGGGTATGGATAAAGCCCTTGCTGAAATTACGAATAATGGCAAGTTTCCTTTTAAGCTTAAAGGCTTCTGGACAATCATGATTAAGTATATTGCTCCATTAGCAGTTATAGTGGTTTTCTTAAATGCATTGGGAATATTGAAGCTTTAATCAATACATCATGTCAGGAACTGAAATGTGGCTCTTTTTCGCTTAAGACCCACATTTCTGCTGCAATGAAGTAATTTAATTTAGCACTTATTATTTTTGTCAAGCTAATGTAAAATAAGGGTATGATTGAACGCTTAATATATAAGCATTGGACTGTGATAGGTTCTGAGTGGAATATCCAGTTAAAAATTTGGTGAGCTTAGGAGGTCGTATACTTGAACAGACGTGATATAGGGATAGGGTTAATTGTAGTGGTTCTGTGGGGGTTAAATTTTAATGCCATTAAACTAGGATTGGGAAATATGCCGCCCCTTCTATTGGCGACGATTCGATTTATGGTAGTATGCCTGCCGGCCATATTTTTCCTGCCTAGACCGCCTGTAGCTTGGCACTGGCTTATTGCTTTGGGACTGACCCTGAATGTAGGACAGTTTGCATTTCTATTTATTGGAATGAAGCTTGGTATGCCTGCAGGTTTGTCTTCTTTGATTCATCAGTCGCAGGCTTTTTTTACGCTTTTGATAGCAGTTTTGTTTATAGGTGAACGACTGCATTGGAATAACCTTTTGGGGCTTGTCATAGCTGCAGGCGGCATGTTGCTTATTGCTGCTCAGCAAGGAAGCAATACGACAGCTATAGGTTTTGCCCTTACATTGGCCGGGGCTGCAAGCTGGGGTACAGGTAATGTGATCATGCGCCGTGCTACTCAAGGAGTTCCGCCATTTTCTATGTTGGCCCTGGTGGTTTGGGCGGGAGCGGTCGCTATTCTGCCTTTAGGACTCTTGTCCTTTTTTATAGAAGGTCCTGCTGCATGGCAGACAGCAATACATTCTATCAATTGGATTACGGTGGCATCCATCATTTATTTGGCTTATTTTGCTACCCTTTGCGGTTATGGTCTATGGGGAAAATTACTTTCTAAATACCCTGCAGCTACTGTTGCTCCTTTTGCGCTTCTGGTTCCTGTAATAGGTATGAGTAGTGCCACCTTGCTATTTGGAGAGGCATTTTCTTTATGGCAGCTGATAGGTGCTTTGCTGGTAATGATGGGCTTGTTCGTTCATGTTTTTGGAGGGCGATGGATAAAAAGAAGCTCAAATTGTCAGGCATCTCAAGTGCCTGATCACTTAAATGAATAAAGGAAATAGAAATATGAAGATAAGCTTTACACATCAAATTAAAGAAAGAACTATAAATGAAATAAAATCATACTTTCAACCTAAGGTATTTATTGAGTATTGCAAAGCATGCAAATATTATAATAAAATATGGGCATGCCCGCCTTATGACGTTGACTTAACAGAGCTGCTGGAGAATTATCAATACGCTTATGTTATCGGGAGTAAGCTGTACACCAAAGACCTAGGAGAAGATTTCAGGGAGCTATTGGATAAAATGAACTTAGAGGATGCTTCAAATGAAATTTATCAATCTGCTCGTGCGGTATTGGATGAAAGGTTAGGAGCTATAGGAGATAAGGAAAAGGACCGATACGTTCTATTGGCAGGAAGGTGCTTGGTATGTGCCAATTGTACAAGGGAAAATCAGCTTCCGTGTATATACCCTGAGAAGATGCACCTTTCTTTAGAGTCAATCGGATTCGATGTATCGTCCATGTGTGAGGATATTTTAGAAGATAAATTACAGTGGGTGAAAGAAAGCTTGCCGGAATACTTCATATTAGTAAGCGCTGTTCTAAGCCAAAAGAAATTGGATATAGAGGGTGTTAATAAAGACATGACACCGAACATTATAATATAGGAACATAAACTAAAACACCTTCTCAGCGCTTATAGCAAACTGAAAAGGTGTTTTTCTATTACTGGCAAACAAGTAGGCCGTTGATAGATTCATTCCACTTACAGTTAATTAATGACAATCACCGCTGTACTTCCAATTTCTGCCCATTCATATAGAAACTTGGCATGGCTGGTAAAGTTTCTTACACATTTGTGCGATCTTGGTGTTGTTCCAATTGTGAATAGATACTCTTCATGGTTTATAGGATTAGCAGGGTCTGTATTGTATTGATTTTGTCCTAATTTAAAGTCGATAGGGACCCCATGGATATAGCCGCCACCCGAAAAGCGGACAGCATAGGGAGCAAATCCGGAGATTCTAGATGTACCATCTTCTAAGTATAAAAAGCTAGGTTTTTTTTCTACTGCCATAAAGTGTCCCTTAGGGGTTTCATAGCTATAGGTATCATTTACTCCAGTCGTTGCATAGATGTAGGATATCAATTCCCAATGGTCACTAGACCATTCAAAGACACCTTCATTTTGATTCAGATCATCTATAACAATAACTTTCTTCAGTTGTTCTGGGGCATTTCTAAAGGAAATATATTTTTTCGGTATAAAGTATTCTCCTTCAAACATTGGAGTCGAGACCTTGTAATAGTCTGCATCCTCTGCCAAGATCGCTACAAGCATTCCGTCAGGAAAATATCTAAAATCTGATTTATTAAAATCGACATACCCTGGAGCGCTTTGGCTTCTGGAATTACCATAGCCGTCGATATTATCTCCCTGATAAGCTGGAGGAAAGCCCTTGATGTTTTTGTAATTGTAAATATAGCCGACCTTATTTTCTTCAATTGTCTTCTGAAGGATTTTTATCTCTTCATGCATCTCATGAAACCTAAAGGATCTAGGTTCGCCTAATTTAGAAAATACAAAACCGTATCTTACGGTGCCATTCTCATGCCAAAATATTCGAAACCAGCTATCTGAAGCATAGCTTGCTAAATATTGTCCTTGAACCTCTTGTATGATGTTGACCTTATCAAAGTAGCGGATTTTTTTAACGATATCTGATTCAGTTGTAGGCAGCGCTCTTACGTTTAATGAATTAGTTGTTACTAAAAAGTAGTCATAGGCTATTGCATATTGATTGTATTTAATGTTTGTTGGTAAATCCTCTGGAAGCTTTGTATTCCACTCTTTAATAATAGGAGCATTTATATTCAAGTCAATTAGCTTACTGCGATTGGTTTCTATAAAGGACTGAGAAATTGTATTGGTTAAGCCCTTTATTTCGGCATTATATGTTAAGGCTTTATCCTCATTTAAGTTTTCATTCACATTCTCCTCTGATTGGGCTTGTCCGCTTTCTACATCTTGATTTTCGGTCAAAGCCATCGATAAATAAGAGCTTGTATTTGGACCATATACACCGTCATTCGGTAATTCGGGATAATTTCTTTGAAAATGTAAAATGGCTTGTTTGGTTTCAAGTCCATAAATGCCATCTGTTTTAAGGGAATAGCCTAATTGGTTTAAAGCTTCTTGAACCGTTATTACGTCTAAGCCCTGAGAGCCTAGGGATAATAATCTGTTTGGAAGTATAGGGTCAGCGTATACTGCTTCAGGAATATATAAGCCTGTAAATATGAAGCTTAATATGAGTACTGCTATAATAAATCTATACATATAGATGTCTCCCTTCGATCATTCTTCATTGTGCATTCACTTATGTATTCAGTGGATATAATTTTTATGCATTCAGTGTTTATCTCACGTATATTCATATCCACTGCCTTGGTGTTATATATATTTTACCAAATTAACAATAACTTTTCAATAATAATTATTATTAATTGTAGTGTTGTGGAGGACTGTATTGACGATATGGAAAATATATGAAATAATATTTAAAAGTGAAGTTGCTTGCACATGGACTGTAAGTACTCTACCCAAATGGTTAAAGCCCCTCAGGGTCACCAAATTAGGTGATTCTGCGGGTTTTTTTAATATTGATGGAGGTGTAAAAATATGTTGGATTTTAAAGTTAGACCTGTAAAAGTCGAAGATGCAGTATTCATCAACGAAATGAGGAGGATGGATGGTGTAAGGGAAAATATACTGGGCATATGTAGTGAACGAGCTACAAGGTCAGAGGATTTTATTAGAGGCTTGTCAGAAAATGACCATGTGTTCGTTGCAGAAGTAGAGGAAAATGGACTAAGAAAAGTAGTGGGTATGATAAGTATGACTGTAAATAGAAATATGAGAGTAAGGCATTCAGCTGGCATCGGTATTATGGTGCATGCCGGTTACCAGGGGAAGGGGATTGGAACGGCGCTATTTAATCAAGTAATAGATCTTGCAGATAATTGGCTTATGCTTGCCAGGCTTGAACTTAGTGTTTTTGTTGATAATGATAGAGCGGTTAAGCTGTATCAGGCTTTAGGGTTTCAAATAGAAGGAACCAAAAAATATGCAGCTGTCAGAAACGGAAAATATGAAGATGAGTATATGATGGCAAGGTATCATATCAGTTAAACATAGGGATGCATCAGTCATGTTGTTGAAGCTTGGAGGTGGCGACTCATTCCTTATAGTAAAGCATATTGCCCATTATTCATATATTCAGCTAAGCAAATTTCAACTCTTTACGCTAATATAGCAAATATAAAAATATAAGCATATCTGGAAGGATAAAAATAATAAGTAAGCGAATGAAATAATAGTCACTATAGTCAATGGAGAAAGGGGGAAATCAAATGAGTAAGCCAAAAGTATTTATTGCAAAGAAGATTCCGAAAGAAGTAGAAGAATATATTGCTGAATTTTGTGATTGTGAGATATGGAATCATGAGGAAGTAATCCCCAGGGAATTTTTGCTGGAGAGGATTTTTGACAAAGAGGGGATTCTTTTATCGGGCATTGCCATTGATGAAGAGCTATTGGAGCGTGGGCCAAAATTGAGGGCTATAAGTAATATTTCAGTAGGATATAACAATTTTAATATAAATGCCATGAAAAGCAGAAAAATTATAGGAACGAATACTCCGGGTGTACTGGACGATACAGTTGCTGATTTGGTGTTTAGTTTGATTCTTTCTACTGCCAGGAGAATTGCAGAGCTAGATAAATACGTGAAGGATGGAAAGTGGAAGGTAGGAGATGATCAGAATCTTTTTGGATTGGATGTTCATCATGCTTCCTTAGGGATCATTGGTATGGGCAGAGTAGGCGAGGCTATCGCAAAGAGAGCAAAGTTTGGTTTTGACATGGACGTGTGCTATTATAATCGAAATAGAAAACATGAGGTAGAAGAAAATCTAGGCGTCAAATATTGCGATTTAGAATTGCTTCTAAAGAATTGCGACTTTATTGTATTAATGGTGCCCCTTACAACGGATACATATCATTTTATAGATTATAAAGAATTTGGTTTAATGAAAGAAAATGCAATATTCATAAATGCTTCCAGGGGACAAACGGTAAATGAGCAGGCGTTGATTGATACCCTTCAAAATAAGAAAATATTTGGAGCAGGTCTGGATGTATATGAAACAGAACCTGTTGATGTAGAGAATCCGCTTCTTAAAATGGCCAATGTCGTTACAGTTCCGCATATAGGATCAGCTACAGAAAAAACACGGGGGGATATGGCTTCCATAGCGGCAATGAATCTTGTGAAAGCATTGTACGGGAAAAAACCCCCTAATATTGTACCGGAGCTAAGAGATTAATTTCTAAGCGTGAATTGCTTGGATCTGGTTTAAATATATTGATTAAAAATCTAATATAAAATAAA
>JAQSYD010000146.1 GCA_029256325.1 Clostridia bacterium | reverse complement strand
AACGCTTTTATACAAAAATACATAATTACACCGGATACTGCTGCATACAGGCCAATGAAAACAGCCCATATCAGAAGTCCTTGTATCATCATTCCTTGCGGTACATCCTGGGCTGCTGCATTGTTTGCAAAGGGCATAAGCCGCATTATTACAAAGCTAATGGTTACCGACATTGCATTATTGACAAAGTGACCAAGCATACCGGCAAATATTGAATTCGTTGTATATACTACATATCCTAGTACGATACCTAAAAATAATGGCCCCAGCACATTCTGAATATTGATATGCAGCATGGAAAATAGTATTGCTGTAAATATAATATTTGGCCATTTTCCTAATTTTTCATAGCCCCTCATGATGAGTCCTCGAAACAGCAGCTCCTCGCAAATACCTGCAGATCCGGCTACAATCATAATGAGCACAAAGTACTCGTTAAAATTCTCTGCTAAAGGTATTGGGGATTGTATGAGCTTACCAAAAAGACTTACAAATAAGTTGCCTATCACGCTTACAAAAAGTGCAACAGGATAAGCAAAAACAAAAATGAGAGTTACAAGCAGTGCATTCATGAACCCAAGCTTGTTAAATCTCAATTCCTGCTTGAGCTTGCCCTTTTTTAGCACTACATATAGAAATACAGGAAGTGCTATCAGCACAAACTCTGTGATCAATATGCCACTGTTAAAGCTTCTTGTCTGAACAAAAGCACCTGCAGTAATCAGCAGCACCATTCCTAATAAATATACTATATTAACCCCTGTTAAGGTCAGCTTGCTTTGGAAATCCGATTCATTCGTCTCCAATATTACACCCTCTTTACTTTATGAGTATCATATCTTCTTCCCTTATCAAGGGGTTATTGCTATCAATAATTGCATGCTCAAGATTCAATGGCTTACCATTAAGCGTTAATACAACCTCATTAATTCCTGCAATTTCAGTAATTGTATTTGCAATGGAGACCAAGGTCATTCTCTCCCCTGCAGCTCCCTTTGAATGCTTCGTATACATTTCTTCACTAAAGTCTATTGTCGCTCTTTCCCCTACCACTACAACAGAGTTCACTCTTGCTTCCTCCGGTATTGTAGGATATAAGTCTGTGTTTTCAGGTCCTTTTATCATTTCCTCAATCAAAGCTTTTACCAGCTTATCTTTGGCGGCATTTTCCTCTATATTGATACTTCTTTTTTCCGGTACAACAAACATTGCTTGATCATCTGAAAAATATAAGGTTACTTCTCTATTTTCCAGCTGTCCCAGATTCTGTGGATCAAACTGGATTTCTGACATATATCCATAAGGATTACCACTTGGTGCAATCATGTCCTTGCCTTCAATCATTATTCTTACACTATTTACTTCAGGAAATTGCACCATAGTATTCACCAGGGATGCTATGGTTGCCGCTTCGTGCATTACACCGCCAAAGGTATTAAAATCCTGACTTAGATTAACAGTCAGCTTATCCTGCTCTAAGGAGGTACCCAGCACCTTTACAGTGTCACTGATGCTTTTTTCAAACTTTGCCATATCAGAAGGTCCCTTTACCCATTCTTCCATGGTATTCGTAAACTTTGCCTGTACATCTTCATATTCTATGCTTCTTTGCTCAATATCCAAGCCTTCATTACCCTTTAGTGCAAAATACAAATCTATATTCTCGCTGATTGTAGTATTTTGCTTGATTAAGCCGCAACCGGACAAAGCAATTATTAAAGCAAATGCTATAATTAAACCTTTTTTCATTCTAATCTCTCCTAACAATTTTATATTGTATTGCGTCCTTTGTATTTCAAGCCAAATATGCCTAGCACAAGCAGTAAGACAAGCTCGCTTATGTAGTAAAAAACAGTCCTGAAAGCTATATCCGAGAAAAAAGCTTCTGGGAACATATTGATTAATCTATCCTTTGCTGGCTCTAGCTGCCACAAATCATTGTCGAAAAATATTTCATGGAATATGGTGAAATATTTGTAGAAATCAATGCTCATCAAAATTCCCAACAGCAGAATAGGAATGATCCCTCCAATAAAGGTATAAATCAAAAGCTTTGAAAATCCCTCTCTCCTATTCTTGGCTATAAAGAAATAAAATGCCGCAAAACCTACACAATACACAAAGGCTATATTTCTTATTAGCTTACCCTGTACAAACAAATTTTTTACATCAATCATATGCTGCTTATCTCTTGGACTAAAGAATTCCTGCTGTACGCCCTTTATTGTCATTTGAAAGTCCAAATCTTCTCTTTTTTCATCTATGTAATCCAGCAGATTTTCCGTTGCAGCCATCAGGTCCGGTTTGCTTATTCCAATACTTTGTGAAATTTGATACTTTTCATACTGGTTATCATAATACTCCCTATCAAAGGCTATCAGCTGCACATCAGTAAATAATAGCAGCAATATTAGCATCACAACAAATGCAGCACTGGTTATAAACCAAAAAGCTCTTCTAACTATCATGTCTGTACTCCTTATACTATTAAAATTAAGCGCTACATTTATTTTATCAAAATTACACAAATAATAAAAATATATTTTTAGGATACAAACCGACCGCAAACCTCACTAAACATGATGGTTATAACAGTTAATACACTATCCTCCATTTTGCATACAAATAGCAATCCTTTATATTCTCTTGTTTCCTTTCCGGTCTTATCCATAGCAATAATTTTGCTTCTTTTAACATTTTCGACGATTTTTTCTATCGCATGTTCCTTACTTACCAATTTTTTGCGTTCTCTGTATCTTTTTACTGCATGATTTGTAACATAAATATAGTTCATTCTTATCAGCCTCCTTATAAAATTCATGCTTAATAAAAATTATAGCTTATGGACATTGAAAAATTTTTCGAATCTTGTTGTCGTATTAAATTTATACATAATTTTATTACATAAACAAAATATACTTTTTCTATATAGCAATATAAACTAATATAAATCCTAAGTCAGGAAATAATAAAAATGAGGTGATATATTTGAAAAAACATGTTTTTTTTCATAGACTGCTGATATTTATTATTTCAGTTTCTATGATTATCGCTTTAACCTCATGTGCTCAACAAAAGAAACCAGTTCCTCAGACTAAAAAGAGCGAAGAGCAAAACAAACCTCCCAAGGAATTGGATGAATTAAGCAAAGCAGTTGAAAAAATCGAAAAAACATTATATGAAATGCATGAAAGAAGCAAAATGCCTTTATTTTTACAACAGGAAGAAATAAAAAAGAAGGCTGAAAAAGAAAATAAAGAACAAGGTGGACAAGAGCAGCAGACACAGCAGCAAAGTGACTCAAAAGGCAGCCAAGGCTCTGGTGAGCAACAGGGCAGTCAAGGCAAGCAAGCCTCTGAAGTAGAACTTGTTACGCCCGAAGCTCAAAAAATGGAAACAGAGCTTGAGATTAAGCAAATGCAAATTGAAATTGACAGAGCAAACATGACAGAATTTGAAGATTTGAAAAAAGACGTCATGGAGCTGCATGCTCTGTGGAATGCATACGAAGCAAAGGCTGTAACACAGTTCATGATGCAGTCCTCCATTATAGATTTTGAAGACAGCTTAAATGCTCTTACAAAATCTTTGGAAAACAAAGATGCATTTCAAAGCTTGCTGGATGTCACTCAGCTGTATAAATATCTGCCTGATTTCTATATGGCATATGCCGCCGAGAGTCCGCCGGAAATTGGAAAAATTAGATTCGCAGCAAAAAAAGCGCAAATTCTCGGTGAAAAGGAAAATTATCCTGCAGCCAAAGAATCCTTGGATTATCTAATGGCGATATGGTTGTTGACACGTCCTAAACTCAACGAAGACAGCAAAGACATGATTAACCAAATTGAATTTGCTATTTCAGATCTTAGTAAAGCAATTGAAGAAAAAAATAGTACTATCATAAAAGCTAAAACTGAGGTTATACTTAAGGTGGCAGATGAGCTGGAAAAAGCAAATGGTAAAAAAGAGGAAAAGAAATGAGAATAACAAAACACTATAAACGAATTTATAGTGTTTTGTTTGTTATGATTTAAATAAACAAGTTCACGTTAGCACCATCTGCTTCACCTAAATAGGTTGCTACTCCTGCCAATTCCACACCATCAATCAATTCTGCTTCCTTAATGCCCATAACATCCATAGACATGGTGCACGCGATCATTTTGACACCCATCGCCTGTGCATTTTCAAGAAGCTGAGGCAAGCTGTTTACATTTTTCTTCTTCATGATTGATTTCATCATTGCCGTGCCAGCTCCTGCAAAGTTCATTTTGGAAAGATTAAGTTTATCTGCACCTCTTGGCATCATGAAACCAAACATATTCTCCATAAATTCCTTTTTCACTTTGATTTTTTGCGCTTTTCTCAAAACATTCAAACCCCAAAAGGTAAAAAATATCGTTACATCATCGCCCATAGCTGCTGCACCATTTGCAATTATAAGACTTGCCATAGCTTTATCTAAATCTCCGCTGAACATGATAATTGTTTTACTGCTCATTTTTATCCTCCAATTGTAAAAAATTAGCCCTTCTTAACAACAGCCTTGATTACGCCTTCTGTCTCTTCAATACTTACAAGCTCATTACCTGTTTTTTTGCACCATGCTGTAATATCCTTTGAAAAACCGCAGTCAGTAACCTCGATTGTTATAACATCTCCGCTTTCTGCTGCCTTTGCAACCTTAAAAAGCTCAACGATTGGTCCCGGGCACTGCAAGCCCCTTGCGTTTATATGTTTTTCTGCCATTTTAATTCCTCCTATTCAACCTCATATGGATAAGCGTTTATACCGCCTTCTAAAACTTTTATATTTTCAAAGCCTAGCTGCTTCAAATCCAAATATCCCAAAAATGCTCTTTTGCCAACCTTGCATACCAATACGATGCTTTCTTTGCTCTTATCAAGATCAAGCTTCAGTTCACCGCTTTTTCTCTTTAAAGCATTCAATGGAATGTTTATAGAGCCTGGTATTGCAGATATAAAGTGCTCTTCTTCCTCTCTCACATCTACAACATTCACTAGATTGTCTTTAAGCTTTTCCTGCAATTCTAAAGCAGTGATTGTGTCGATCTTTCCATTTAGCTTATTTAACATTACATTAGCTGCCATTATTGTGGAACCCATAGCCATAGAGAATGGCGGTGCATATGCTAAATCCAGCTTTGTAAGATCTTCCAGCTTAGCGTTTAACGTCATGGCCGTTGCAATGATGTCAATAGGCTTATCAACTACCCCGTTTCCTATGATTTGAGCGCCCAATATTTTATGAGTTGAGGTTTCAACAATAAGCTTTGTGATAATAGCCTTGTTGCCTGGATAGTAATGCGCCTTATCTGTTGCAGGTACTAATATTGTTTCAATGCTCATACCTGCTTTTCTTGCATCTCTTTCGGATAGACCTGTCTTAGCTGCATTCATGTCAAATAGCTTTACTACCGTAGTCCCAAGTACGCCTTCCAGGCTGTCCATATTTTGATCGTTTACAACATTATGTCCTGCTATACGACCTGTTTTGTTTGATGTTGAACCCATTGGGTACCATGCAGCCAGACCTGTAACTAAGTTTACATTTTCAGCACAATCACCTACTGCAAATACATCCTTAATATTCGTCTGCATATACTTGTCAACCTTTATAGCACCTGTAGCACCAAGCTCAATTCCCGCTTCAACAGCAAATTTAACATTAGGTCTTACTCCTATTGAAAGCACAACGATATCCGCTTCAAAGTCTCCAGCTGTAGATTTTACCTTTGAAACAGTTCCTTCCTTGCCTTCAAAGCCCAGCACCTTTTCACCCGTTATGATATTTACACCTTTATCTGACATATGTGCTTGTGCCAGCAATGCAATTTCCTCGTCAAAGGGAGGTAATACGTGAGGTGCAAGCTCTATCAAGGTTACATCTACACCCCTATGCTTCAAGTTTTCTGCTACTTCAAGACCAATGAAACCGCCACCTACAACAACAGCTTTTTGCACCTTGTCAGCATCAACGAGATCTCTTATTGTAAAAGCATCTGAAACACTTCTTAAAGTAAATATATTCTTAAGATTTATGTTATCTAAAGGGGGCTTTATTGGTGAAGCTCCTGTAGCCATTACCAACTTATCATAGTCATACGCCAACTGCTCTTGCGTATCTAAATTTGTTACAAAAACTTTTTTTGAATTTACGTCGATTTTTGTAACCTCATGCTTTGTAAATATGTCTATATCCTGTTCCCTTTTAAATATCTCAGGAGTTCTTACAACCAGTTCACTTTTTTCTTTTATCACTCCACCGATATAGTACGGCAGACCACATCCTGCATAGGATATATGCTCTTCCTTTGTGAATATCTTCACATCCAAGTCCGGATTTTCT
>JAQSYD010000001.1 GCA_029256325.1 Clostridia bacterium | reverse complement strand
TAGCAGTTAACCCAAGATATACACATTCATTTGGTGAATTTGTACCTGAACTGCTAAAGGTAGACCGACAGGTGAAAGAAATCCTCTTCGGGGGTGAAAAATAATGACAAGAGACAATTCATATGCAGCTGTGACAAGCAGAAAAAATGAGATTATGAAAAAAGCCATTGGTATAGACTACTCTGTTTTCGAGTCAGGAGAAATAGGCTTTGACTATGAACGAATGATGAGAGAAGCAGGCTATACACTGGAGGAAATACAGACAATTCAATCAGAAGTAAGCGTTGGCAATACGCCGATAATAGAGTTGAAAAATCTTACAGCCTTAGCGAGAAAAATGGCGCAGAAGGGGAAGGGAGCAAGGATTTTCATTAAAGATGAAGCCTGCAACCCATCTGGAAGCTTCAAGGCAAGAAGAGCTGCCAATGCAGTTTATCATGCTAAAAAGAACGGTTATAAGGGTGTAATTGCAGCTACTAGCGGAAACTATGGTACAGCAGTTGCATCACAAGCAGCGATCCATGGTTTAAAATGCATAGTAGTACAAGAGTGCTATGACAGCAAGATGATTGGACAGCCCGAAATTCTTGAGAAGCAAAGAGCTTGTGAGGCTCTTGGAGCGGAAGTTGTACAGCTTACAGTTGGACCTGAGCTTTTCTATACCTTTCTGCTATTACTGGAAGAAACAGGCTATTTCAATGCCTCACTATATACTCCTTTTGGAATTGCAGGTGTTGAAACGCTTGGTTATGAGCTGGCAATGCAGTTTAGAGAAAAAGAAGGCAAGGATCCGGATGTAGTAATGATTACAAATGCCGGCGGCGGCAATGTGACAGGAACTGCAAGAGGCTTGATAAAAGCAGGTGCAGAGCATGTTAAGGTTGTAGGTGCCAGTGTTGACTTATCAGGACTGCATATGGCATCTGACCACGCCTTTAATAAAAAATCCTTTACGACTGGTCATACAGGCTTTGGATTACCCTTTGCTACATGGCCAGACCGAGCAGATGTTCCAAGGAATGCAGCGAGACCTTTAAGATATCTTGATCGATATGTATTGGTAAGACAAGGAGAAGTCTTCTATATAACAGAAGCACTAGCGGTGCTGGAAGGCTTGGAAAGAGGTCCGGCAGGCAATACTTCCTTGACTGCAGCTTTCTCACTTGCACAGGAAATGGATGAGGATCAAATCATCGTAGTTCAAGAAACAGAATATACCGGAGCAGGCAAGCATCCAATGCCGCAGTTGAGCTTTGCAAAGCAAAATGGCATCGATGTAAGATTTGGCAATCCGACGGAAGAGATTCCGGGTGAAAGTATCATATTGCCTGAGCATCCATCATTAATAAAGATAAGAGACTATGATTTATGCAAGGCAAAGCACTCCTATATAAGAAACAGTGTAACAAACAATAAGGTTACAGAAATTTCAAAGGCGGATGTAGAATTCCTTGTAAAGGATACGAAATCAGATGAACAATTTGTAATGAATACCCTAAAAGAATTGGGTGTAATCTTAAAATAAATTTTGGAGGGATAATTAAATGAAGCGTGCTGATGATTATGAAGTTAGAAGACAGCATATAAAGAATCTGTCAGATGAGGAGCTTAAAGCAAAGTTCTGGGAGCTTGCAGAAACAATTGTAAATCCAATGCTAGAGCTTGGCAAGAAAAATACCACTCCTGCAATAGAAAGAAGTATACTTTTGAGAATGGGCTTTTCCAGTATGGAAGTCAAACCAATCGTAGAAGGTGTGATGAGTAAAGGTCTTATGGGCAAGGGTGCAGGCAACGTTGTTTGGAGACTTTCCAACAAATTAGGTGTATCCGTAAGAGAAGCTGGTGTCGGCTTGGCAGAAGGCAAATACTGGGACGAAGTCGATGGACTTTTTTAAAGGAGGGGTAAATAATGAGTTTAGATATTAACAAGAAAATTGATATAAATGAGCTTTTACAAGATCTAGATAAGTACGAGCCAAAAAGAAGAGGTTGGCACTGGAGA
Source organism: Clostridia bacterium (assembly GCA_029256325.1). Classification (GTDB taxonomy): domain Bacteria; phylum Bacillota; class Clostridia; order Lutisporales; family Lutisporaceae; genus GWB2-37-7. The sequence goes on along the minus strand of JAQSYD010000001.1, from coordinate 103,885 downwards.
GAAGGCCGAAATGAAAACAGAATAGTTGGAGACTTCGAGTACCATGAAGCATCAGAAGGCTTGAAGAACTACATACCGTTGCCGGGCAGTAGAGGCTTCCATTATATAGACCCGCAGCCGGATTGTGTAGTTACTACAGAAATTGCTTCAGGAAGATTTGAAGATGATATCAGAAGAATGAGAATGGCTGCATGGCATGGGGCTGACCACATCATGGTTATCAGAACAGCAGGTCAATCACATATAGACTCATTATTAGAAGGTACAACACAAGGTATTGGTGGTATTGCAGTTACCAGAAAGCAAGTAAGAGCTAGTAGAAAAGCACTGGATATGATTGAAGAGGAAGTAGGCAGACCTATAAACTTCCACTCCTATATTTCAGGTGTTGCTGGTCCGGACATCGCTGTTATGTTTGCGGAAGAAGGCGTAAATGGTGCACACCAAGATCCACAGTACAATGTATTATATAGAAACGTTAATATGATCAGAAGCTTTGTAGATGCATGCGAAGCTAAGAAAGTAATGGCTTGGGCTGATATGCTTCAGATTGACGGAGCACACAATGCCAATGCAACAGCAATGAAGGCATGGAAGGTTAGACCAGAGCTTATGGTACAGCACGCGATTAACAGCATATTCTCCAAAAAGGTTGGTATCAAGCCTGAGAATATTGCATTATCAACAGTACCTCCTACAGCTCCACCAGCTCCATGTATGAGACTGGATTTGCCTTATGCAGTTGCATTAAGAGATTTCTTCAGTGAATATAAGATGAGAGCACAGCAAAATACAAAGTACATGGAATCAGATATGAGAGAAGCTACAGTAACTCATACATTAAACCTTATGATTTCTAGACTTACAAGTGCAGATATACAATCTACAATAACACCTGATGAAGGACGTAACGTGCCATGGCACTATAACAATATTGCTGCTATCAGCACAGCGAAGCAGGCTATGAATGGAATGGACGGCTTAAGAGAAATGGTTAAGCTGGACAGAGATGGTGTATTAGGTGAAGAAGTTAGGGAGCTGAAGGAAAGAGCAGTATTGTTTATGGAAGAAATGCTTGAAGTTGGCGGCTACTTTAAGGCTGTTGAGCAAGGCTTCTTCATAGACAGCGGTTACTATCCAGAAAGAAATGGCGATGGTATTCCAAGACAAATCGAGGGCGGTATAGGCGCCGGTATGGTATTTGAGAGAGATGCAGATTACTTTGCCCCTGTATCGGTACACTATGGCGATAACAATGTGCCAAAGGAATTTAAGAAGGCTTCTGACGCAATAGGCGGAGATACGTTTGAAGATAGAACAAAAATTATTTACATCGACGAGCTTGATGAGCATGACAATGTAGAAACAAGACTGAAGGAAGTAGAAAAGTATACAAATACAAGCTTGGTTAAGCCAGAAGTTGAGTGGAAGGCGGACGGTGTTGTTGCTACAACAATTTTCCTGCCTCTTGATGAAAGAACAGCAGAATTTGCAGCGATAAAATGCGGTGAAAAACTGGGCTTAGAAGATGTAACAGTTGTTCATAAGCAATGCTTGCATCCATCAGAGGGTACTTTGGTAGAAATAAAGGGCAGAGTGAAGTTTGATATCAATGTAAACGATCTAATAATCCCAGAAAAACCAGAGGTGCTTTCAGAGGAAGAAGTTAGAGAAGACATAAAAGAGAAGCCAATATTTGTTGTTGCTGCAACGATAGGTCAAGACGAACACTCCGTTGGACTTAAGGAAACTCTTGATATTAAGCACGGGGGTATAGAAAAATACGGTGTGAAATACTTGTATCTGGGAACCTCCTGTCCTGTTGAGAAGCTGGTTGACGCAGCAATAGAGACAAATGCAAACGCTATACTTGCAAGTACTATTATTACCCATGATGATGTTCATATAAAGAATATGAGAAAGATACATGAGCTTTGTGTGGAAAAAGGAATCAGAGACAAGGTAATGATCATTTGCGGCGGTACGCAGGTTAGCAATGAAATTGCAAAAGAAGCAGGAATGGATGCCGGTTTTGGCAGAGGTACAAAGGGTATTGACGTTGTAAGCTTCATGGTTAAGAAAAGAAGGGAAATGTAAAATGAAAATAAATGTATTGGTTGCTGAAATCGGCAGCACCACTACAGTTGTAAATGCATTTAACGGTATAGGTGGCCCCTGCCCTAAATTTTTAGGTCAGGGGCAATTCCCTACTACGGTACTAAATGGCGATGTTACTGTAGGTTTAAAGGGTGCTGTAGAAAGCTTAAGAAATAGCTTGAAGCTAGATGATATAGCCTATGATGAAATGCTTGCAACCAGCAGTGCTGCTGGTGGACTGCGCATGACTGTTCATGGTCTTGTATATGATATGACGGTGAGAGCTGCTAAAGAAGCGGCTTTAGGCGCTGGCGGCATTATAAAGATGGTTACGGCAGGCAGACTGCGAAGAACTGATTTAAAGAAGATCCAAGAAATAAATCCGAATATCATATTGGTTGCCGGTGGTGTAGATTATGGCGAGCGGGATACTGCACTATACAATTTTGAGGCTATTGCAGCAATGAGGTTGGGTATACCGATGATATATGCAGGAAACATAGAAAATCAAGATGAGATTAAGGAAATTGCTGAAGAATTTGATGTAAAGCTATATCTGGTTGATAATGTTTATCCTAAAGTAGATATGTTAAACGTAGAACCCACCCGTAAGGTTATACAAGATGCTTTTGAGGAGCATATCATACATGCACCGGGTATGACGAAGGTAAGGGATATGGTAAGCGGACCCATCATTCCGACTCCTGGCGCAGTAATGGAAGCAGCGAAGCTATTGAAGGAAGCTTTAGGTGATCTGGTTGTATTTGATGTAGGCGGAGCTACGACGGATGTTCATTCTGTAACTCAAGGCTCAGAGGAAATTAACAGAATACTGATAAGTCCTGAGCCGGAAGCGAAGAGAACGGTGGAAGGCGACCTTGGGGTATACGTAAATCTGGCACATATCGTAGAAAAGATTGGCATAGAGAATCTTAAAAAAGAGTTTCCAGATGCAGAGGAATTGGTGGAAAATGCAAAGCCAATACCTGAAACTGATAGGGAGAAGGAATTCATAGAAAGATTAACCAAGGAAGCAGTTCTAACGTCATTGGAAAGACATGCCGGTGCCTTAAGACATTTATACGGACCTTCGGGAAAAAAGACAATAGCAGAGGGAAAAGACCTTACCAATGTCAAGTATATCGTTGGTACAGGCGGAGCACTTACGAGACTGCCAAACAGGGTGAAGATTCTAGAAGCAATAGGAAAATATGGTAAAGGTACAGAGCTCTTTCCAACTTCCAATTCAAAGGTTATAATAGATAATAATTATATTATGGCATCTTTGGGAGTATTATCAAAAAAGTATCCTATGGATGCACTATTACTCTTAAAAGAGAGTATGGAAATCAAATAATTTATTGGGAGGGTTACTATGCAATATCCTGCTTTAATAATGGATAAGAGTAAAATTCGTCACAATGCCAAGATTCTTTCTGAAATGGCAGCCAAGCATGGAATTAAGATTGCAGGGGTTACAAAGGTTTTATGCGCTCTGCCTGCTCTTGGAGAAGCGATGGTAGAAGGCGGTGTTTATGCCCTTGCAGATTCGAGAATAGAAAATCTTGAAAAGCTAAAGAACATTGATGCACCTAAGATTCTTTTGAGAATACCTATGCTTTCACAGGTGGAAAGAGTAGTACAATATGCAGATATAAGCTTGAATTCTGAATTAGAGGTTATAAAAGCTTTAAATGATGCTGCGAAGGACAAGAACAAAGTTCACCATATCATACTTATGGTTGATCTGGGTGATTTGAGAGAAGGCGTCTGGTATCAAGATGCAGTGGAATATGCAGGGGAGATTGCCAAGCTTAAGCATATTAAGCTTATTGGGGTAGGAACAAACCTGACCTGTTATGGAGGTGTGATACCTTCTTATGAAAACCTGGGAAATCTGGTTAAAATAGCAGAAGAAATTGAGCAAAGGTTTGGTATGAAGCTTGATGTAATCTCTGGAGGCAATTCCAGCAGCATCTATCTGATACAAAAAAATGAGATTCCAGAAAGAGTGAATCAGATAAGACTTGGTGAAGCCATTGTACTAGGTACGGAATCAGCCTATGGAGAACGAATTGAAAACACATATAGTGATGCATTTACTTTTGCTGCTGAAATTGTTGAATTGAAGGAAAAGCCATCGGTACCAATTGGCGAAATTGGCAGAGATGCTTTTGGTGGAATACCTGTTTTTGAAGACAAGGGAATCATTCAAAGAGCAATTGTTGCGGCAGGAAGACAGGATGTCAAGCATGAGGGACTGATACCAAAGGATAAAGGAATATCAATCCTTGGTGCAAGTAGTGATCATATGATATTGGATGTAACCAATGGTGAAAAGCACTACAAGGTTGGAGATATCATAGAGTTTGATGTGAACTATGGAGCGCTGCTGGCAGCCGCTACCTCAGAATATGTAAATAAAATTGTGAAATAATTAAGGGAAAAAGCAGTTTGAAATGAACTGCTTTTTTTTGACTTTAAATTGTGGAAAAAATATCAACTAATGGTATAATATTGGTAATGAAAAAATAGGGGGAGTAATTTTGAAGAAACATATTTGTTTAGTAATACTAATAATATCAGCTTTAACTCTGACCTCATGTGCTTCAGGAAATATAAATGCAAGCTTTAACAAAAAAAACTATCCAAGAGTTGATGGCTCGACTGCCACAATTCCTCTATCAGAAAACATAGCAGGAAAGCTGCTTTCAATGACACCAGAGGAAAGTAAGCAGTTTATAAAACACAATACTACACATAACGCATATGTAAATCTAATTGAAGGTAAGGCGGATATCATATTTGTCACAGAGCCTTCCATTGAGGAGCTGGATCTAGCAAAAAAAGCTGGAATTGAGCTAGAAGTAGTTCCAGTTGTAAAAGAAGCCTTTGTTTTTCTTGTAAATAAAGAAAATCCTGTGGATACGATTTCTGTGAAACAGCTTCAAGATATCTATCAAGGAAAAATAAAAAGCTGGAGGGAGCTTGGCGGCCCCGATAAAGAGATCATTCCCTATCAAAGGCCGGATAACTCCGGAAGTCAGACTAACATGCTGAATATGGTAATGAAGGGTTTAAATATAATGGATGCGCCTAAGGAGCTTAAGCCAGCTGAAATGTCAGGTTTAATTGAAGTAATTGCAGCCTATGATAATTCTGATAAAGCGATTGGTTACTCTGTTTATTACTTTGCGAATTCTATGTACAATAAAGAAACCATTAAGTTTGTAAAGGTAGATGGTATTGAACCTAATAATGAAACCATAAAGAGTGGTGAATACCCCTTTACAAGTGCATATTATGCAGTTCTTAAAAAAACTGAGATAGAGGATTCAAGCGCAAGAAGGCTTCTAGCTTGGGTTTTATCTGATGATGGACAAAAGCTTGCCGAACAGAGCGGCTACGTTCCCTTAAGGTAGGTTGGTAATTATGAAAAGAAATTTATGCTTCGTTCTGTTGCTCTTGTCTATATTTAATATGGTTGGCTGCGAGAGTAAAAGTGTTTCAATAGAACCTGAGGTTGAAGAGATAAAAGCTACAATACCCTTTGATGAGAGACGGTTCATTTATAATAATGGATTAGAATTGGATTATGATAGCCATGAAACTAGAGATGAGGATAGAACCCTGATATCTAACTATTATCCGGTGATATCCGGATTAAAGGATAAATCAGTTCAAGATAAAATCAACAAGGAATTAGCTGAACTTGCAAAGACGCAGTTACAAAAGCTTGAAGCTGATTTACCAATAACAATAAAAGATAAGATTTTAAGATTCGATCACAAACGTGCTAACGCATATATTTCCTATAATTTTAACAATATCATTTTTGTTGAGTATGGTGCAGCCATTGATGCTACTTTTAAGGAAAATGAATATTATCCTTTATACAAGGACTTCTCTTATGGCTATGACCTGAATACTGGAGATAGAATTGAGCTGGATGACATTTTTAAGGCGGGAAGTGACTATAAGACAAAGCTTAATAACTTTATCTGTCAGTATATTATTGAAAATAACTATGATGACTATGAAACAGAGATGATGAGTAAGCCTTTTCAAGGAATCAGAGATAACCAGAGCTTTACCCTGAGATTAGATGGCTTAATGATCATACTTGACGAAAAAAATGACGAGTTTGTTAATAAACAGTATTCGGACAGAATTTATATACCCCTTAAGACGATAGGTGACGATTTATACATCTTTGATAAATATTTTGATGTGAATAAGAGCATTTTTGAAAAAGAGAAGTTAAGTAAAAAGCTTTTTCCAAATCAATTAGAGTATAAAATAAACAGAATTCTTGAGGAAGGAAATGAACGATATTTCCTTAGCATTACACAGGGTGAGTTTTTTAATGTCCCCAATAAGGAAATTGAAAAAAAGTTGAATGAAATGGTGGTACCAAGGATTGATGTGGAAGCCTTTATAGAAAAAGCAAATACTTTAACAGGCGTGAATGAAAGCGCACACCTTATTCATAATATTGGACTATACACGAATGCAGGCGACTACCTTAGCATGTCAGTTACAGAGGAGATTTTCTTTAAAAATAGTTATGAATTAATAAGAGAAACCTTCAATTACGACTTTAATCTGAATAAGGAAGTACTTTTAAGGGACCTGTTTGTAGGTGGAACAGATATTGCCGACATTTTAAAGGAGAATATTAAGAAAATGAATTATCCGGTAACTGAAGAAATACTGGAATTAGGCGTAATAGAAGCTGTGAATGCTAACAAATTCTATTTTGATGAGAGTGGCGTTGCCATATATTTTTCACCGGAGGGTGCAAAGCTGGATAGCTATCAAGAATGGGTTTATGTTCCCTTTGAAAGCTTCGGTTTAGAAAATATAACGATCTTAAATTAATTTTGAATTTATCGCAAGAATTTCATATATAATATTGACGCGAACGTATGTTCGCGTTATAATTTATACAAGACTATAAAAGGAAGTGTTTTTATGGTAGAGTTTATTATAAATCAAGCCTTGAAAATGCATCGAAAAATTGAAATAATATACTTATGCGACAAAGGCATTTCAAAAAGAGTGATAAAGCCAATAAAGCTGGAAAACAACACTTTAGAAGCTTTTTGTTTCGCAAGAAATTCTATTCGGAAATTTAAAATAGAAGGTATATTAGGCGCAGGCTATGTAATAAACAAAAAGGCAGGTTAATTAAATGAAAGAACAAGACTTCAGTTTGTTTGACTTCAACAGGATACAGCAAAAGCAAAAGGACAGTCCTCTTGCCATGAGAATGAGACCGGAGACAATCGATGAGTTTGTTGGTCAAGAGGACATTATTGCTCCTGGAAAGCTTCTTTATAGAGCTATAAAAGCAGACAAACTCACATCTGTAATTTTTTATGGACCCCCTGGAACCGGTAAAACAACTTTAGCTCGGATCATTGCGAATACAACGCAAGCACAGTTTGAACAGCTGAACGCAGTAACTTCAGGTGTTGCAGATATAAGGAATACTGTAAATGAAGCCAAAAATCGCAAGGGAATGTACAACAAGAAAACTATACTTTTTGTAGATGAAATACACCGATTTAACAAATCTCAACAAGATGCATTACTGCCATATGTAGAGGATGGGACAGTAGTGCTTATTGGTGCTACAACTGAAAATCCATATTTTGAAGTCAACAACGCATTGATATCCAGATCCACAGTTTTTAAACTCATGCCGCTTTCGGATAGGGATATAAAAAATATTATACTTAGATGCATTCAGGATGAAAAAAAGGGTGTGGGTATTTATCATGTAAGGATAGAAGAAGATGCCCTGACTCATTTGGTTAATATATCCAATGGTGATGCAAGAGCGGCATTGAATGCCTTGGAGCTGGCTGTTCTTACTACTGAAAAGAATAGTGCTGGAGAAATCGTAATAAACTTGCAAACTGCAGAGGAGTGCATTCAAAAAAGAGCAATTACCTATGAAAAAAAAGGGGAGTATCACTATGATACAATATCAGCTTTTATAAAAAGCATGAGGGGATCAGATCCTGATGCGGTTCTGCATTACTTGGCTAAAATGCTATATGCTGGGGAAGATCCTGTTTTCATATCTCGTAGAATAGTCATATGCGCCTCAGAGGATGTGGGATTGGCAGATAGTAATGCATTGCAGGTGGCAGTAGCAGCAGCCAATGCTGTACAGATGATTGGAATGCCTGAGGCAAGAATTCCGTTAGCTCATGCAGCAGTATATGTTGCAAATGCCCCTAAGAGCAACTCAGCTTATATGGGGATTAACAAAGCTTTAGAGGATGTAGAACATAAGAATACAGGCAGTGTGCCTTTACATTTACGTAATAATGCCTTTAAGGGTGCAGCGGAATGGGGCTATGGAAAAGGCTACAAATATGCACATGAAGCTGAGGAAGGTTATGTGGAATTGCAGTTTTTACCCGAAGAAATAAAGGATGTGCAGTATTATAAGCCCAAGGCTAACGGAGAAGAAGCTAAAATGAAAGAGATTTATGAGTACAGAAGGAAGAATAAAGGAAACGCGTAAGCGTTTCCTTATTTTTTACCAATAACAATGACTTGTGTTGCTCCGTTAACACCAACCTCGTATAGGTGCTTGCGAATGGATTCACCTTCTTGACGAAAGTTCTCAAAGTTCTGCAAGGGCTTAGCACGTTCGATATATTCATCGATAATCTTACTTATGCCCTTCAGTGACGCCTGATCCATAGGATCATCCGGGTCATTGAATTCAAGAACTTCTACCTCTCTTAAGTTTAAATCATGTACAATATCCAACACTTGCTGCTTAGAAAATGTTTCAAAATGCAGCTTTCCCATCGCTCTATCTATTTTTGCCCACCAGTGATGCATAAGCACATAGGTCATTTGGGAGGAGGTCTGATTATCGCAAATCATTTCGTTTATTATGATTGTACCTTCCGGCTTCAACACTCTTTGAATTTCCTCCAGCACCACCTGAATATCTGATAAGTGATGCAAGGAGTTTGACAAGCACACAATATCAAAGCTATCATTTTCAAAATCCATTTTGCAGGCATCCATTTGAATAAAATTAACTCTTTTATCCGTAAAATTCTCACTTACCTTTTCTAATATAGAAGCATCAATGTTGTCAATACCAATGATTTTTTCATAATCTTTTAAACCATCCTGCAGAATTTTGATAAAATTCCCTCTGCCTGTTGCCACATCAAGTACTTTACCTCCAGACATAGTATTTAATCTCTTAACCAAAATTTCCATTTGTACTCCCCCTAATATCAGTTATCTTCATTATAAACTAAGTGGGAATGTTTGGAAACTTATTAAATGAATAAAATTAAGTACTATTTAAAAAAATCACCAATTTTTTTAAATAAGTTTGTATCTTTTAATGCTGCATCGGACTCTTGCTTTAGTTGTACATTTACATTTGCGGATTCCTGATCTTTCTTTATGGGTTCAGATTCTGCAGCAGGAGTAATGACTTGGTTATCCTGTGTATGATCTTCTGCCAGTGAAGCTTGGTTTTCTACAAATTGAATTCCTTCTTTGTTTGAAAGTTCCTCTGGTTGTGGAATAGAGGAGGGTCCTACATATAAAGCAGTGGCCTCCGGGCGATTTAACAATTTGTTGGTGCTCATAAATTGTTCTCTAAAGCTGCTTTTTTTCAGCTTTATATTATCATTTTGCTTCTGTTTCTCAACCAGCTCTGATTTTGGTATATCAGCATGTTTATTTACTTTTGGTTCTGCCTTAAGCATATAATCACCTTCTTCCATACGATCCTTTAATTGTTTGACAATACCTGATAACTCTTTCAGCTCATCAAGAATATAGGGTATATATCGAACTAAATCGCCATCAGCATTTCTCAATGTCTTATCCTCAGTGAAATCTGAATGATCTGTTGTATTTTCCTTGAAGTATGGAAGATTAATATTATTTTTATAATCTACTACAAAATACGTCTTCTTGACGATAAGGGCTTTGCCTTTTCGATTTCTGATATACTCGATATTCTGCAGGATTTCATGATTTGGGATTGTTCCATCTATTTTTTTAACCCAAATTTTTTGTTCTTTGTTTAAAGCATATTGCAGGTATTTATTATGATTAATCCATGACACATAAATTGAGCCGCCTTCGATATGAAAATAAGGGGATATGGCTTGCTCCGATTTTATTTTTTCTAAGCAGACGAATTCAAAGTCCTTATTTGAGCTATCTTTTTTCGTGTAATAGAAGATGGCAGATATCTCATCCTCGCAGGTATAACACATTAAGTGCAAACTGCTTTCATCAAAAAGAATGCTGACTGTAATATCCTTCTTAAACAAAGTAGCAACTTGTTTGTTCTTCCAGCTGTCGCCATTGCTTCCATACCAGCTGGAGTTGATTACATAATTTGTTCCATCATACCATTCGGATACGAGATGGATGGTTCCATCCCGTGTTATGACTGCACTATAAGCAGAGTCAAGCTTTTCTGTATAGATCTCACAGACATTATTTTTCCTCCAAACAGTATTTAAATGGGATGAGTTAGGCATGTTCGGCTTGTGAAGGTGAATCACGTTATAAAAGTTAGCAATTGTCATCTGTTTTGCATATATTATATGAATAGAACCATTATGAGCAAATAATGAAAGCAGATGTACACTATCGCTGCCCTGGATATTTAATATTTGATCTAACTTCCATTGCCCTTTCTCATAAGAATATAAATAGAGCCCTTTTTCATTGTTAGCGCAAACAACATAAATATTATCGAGTAAATCAATTGCTGTTAGAAACTTAATATTGACCTGACTTGCAATGATTAAATCTCTTGATGTTCCATCCTTTGAAATTTCCTTGCAGCAAACTGAAGACCCGGAATAATAAAATAAGAATCTGTTTCTGTATGAATCTTCGATAATTGATGAAAAGGTTTTTTCTATCACAATATCACCCCTTAAATAAGGTATGTAATCTCAAACTATGATTACAATTAATAATTATGACAGTATTTTATAAAAATGATAAAAATATTTTAAACAGCTTTCACCAAAACAGGGACTATTCCATATTATAAACTAGAAGCACATAGCTAATATAAAGATCAGGAGGGTGAGATATATGCCATTACCAACCATACCATGCGCTGGTTCAATAAGTGTAACTGTTCAGACAGAAACAGGACCATGTCAAAGAGATCTAATTCTTGAGTGCCTAAAGGTAAAGAAGGTATTTGATGAATTTGCATTAAGAGATTGCGTTGAGGGTGTTAAGTTTGAGTTAGACAATGTTCCTAGAGGCGGAAGCATACAACCAACACTCATACTGAAGCATTGCAAAATTAGTGATGTAGAGATTAAAGATGTTTCTTCAAATACCATGAAAATGCTAAAGTTCAGCGGCAGATGCTGCTGCGATGTATTCGGTAAAGATGAAAAAGGTCATATAATTAGAATGAGAGTTGTAGATATACCAGACTGCAACACAAATCTTTCAATTGGTGAAGACGGTGAATTGTGCTTCAGATTTAATGTTAGAAGAGAATATCCAGATGCAACAACAGAAAACTTCAATAATTTGCTTCATTTCTTAGACGAGGGTAGATTTGAGCTACAGTGCTTCAGCGAAGCAGTTATTGATGAACTGAACAATGAAACTGACTGTGAATTGCTCGTGACTAATATCGGTGTATTTATTGCAATAAAATTTGATGCAGAAGTTCAAGTTTGTGTACCAGTACTTGGATACTGTGAAGTAGAAGAAATTCTTCCGATAGAAGAAAGCTTCTGTGAGAGATTTGAGTTTGAAAACTTGCCATCCTTCAACCCAGCTCAGCTTGATGTCGCTATAACTCCATATAATACTATTTAAACGGATTATTATGATTAGTCCTGATATGAGGATTAAAGACCTACTGGTAAGATACCCCAAAACCAAAAAGGTCATTGCACACTATGGTTTAGCTAGTATTGGATGCGGTTGAGGTGGAAGGTGCAGGAATACTATTCAACAGGCTGTTGAATTAAAAAAACTAGATCTTGAAAAAGTTTTATATGAATTAAATGAAAGCATTCATGACAAAAAAAAGGCCTAAACGCATAGTTTAGGCCTTTTTTACTCGTTAAACGATCTTTGTTGTCCATTCTTCACAATTCCATATTTTAGATACAACATCTCTATAAAACTCAGGTTCGTGAGATATAAGTAATATACTGCCCTTATAATCCCTAAGTGCTCGCTTTAGTTCTTCTTTTGCATCTACATCCAAATGGTTTGTCGGCTCATCCAGTACCAGTAAATTGGTTTCTCTATTTATAAGCTTAGCCAGTCTTACTTTAGCTTGCTCACCGCCGCTAAGCACCATAACTTTGCTTTCAATATGCTTAGTAGTTAGACCACACTTTGCTAATGCTGCTCTGACTTCATATTGGCTAAAGGACGGGAAGCTTTTCCAAAATTCCTCGATGCAGGTATTATAGTTATTCTCTTTAATTTCCTGCTCAAAATAACCGATTGATAAGTAATCACCTAGTCTTGCTTCTCCTGAGACAGACTTTATTTCGCCTAAAATACTTCTTAATAGCGTAGTCTTACCTAAACCATTGGCACCTACCAAAGCAATTTTTTGTCCTCTTTCCATTTGAAGGTTTAGGGGCTTCGAAAGAGGCTCATCATAGCCGATGACTAAATCGGTAGTTTCAAATATAACCTTGCCTGCAGCGCGTGCTTCTTTAAACTTAAACTCCGGCTTTGGCTTATCCTTTGCTAATTCAATTACTTCGATCTTGTCCAGCTTCTTCTGTCTAGACATTGCCATATTTCTAGTAGAAACTCTTGCTTTATTTCTGGCAACAAAGTCTTCTAACTCTGCTATTTCCTGCTGCTGTCTTTTATAAGCGGATTCAAGCTGCTGCTTCTTAACTTCATAAATTTGAAGGAAATTGTCATAGTCACCTACATATCGATTTAACTCTTGATTTTCCATATGATAAATTAGGTTGATAACGCTGTTCAAGAAAGGTATATCGTGAGATATGAGGATAAAAGCATTTTCATACTCATTTAGATATCTCTTCAACCACTCAATATGCTGTTCATCCAGATAATTTGTAGGTTCGTCCAATAGTAATATATCCGGTTTTTCAAGAAGAAGCTTAGCTAATAGAACTTTTGTTCTTTGACCTCCGCTTAGATCATTTACATCTTTATCTAAGCCAATATCCACTAAACCAAGACCTCTAGCCGTTTCTTCCACCTTTGAATCAATAACATAGAAATCATTGTGTGTTAATATATCTTGAATTGTGCCGGAATCCTCCATAAGCTGATCTAATTCTTCTGGAGTTGCTTCAGCCATTTTTTCAAACATCTGATTCATTTCTGCTTCCAAATCAAACAGATATTGAAAAGCACCTCTTAATACGTCTCTAATACTGATACCTTTTTCCAGGACAGTATGTTGGTCAAGATAACCGGCTCTTACACGTTTAGACCATTCAACAACACCTGCATCTGGCTCCAGTTTACCTGTAACTATATTCATAAAAGTGGACTTTCCTTCACCATTGGCGCCAACTAAGCCTATATGCTCGCCTTTAAGTAGACGGAAGGATACATCGTTGAAAATTGCACGATCTCCAAAGCCGTGGCTTAAATTCTTAACGTTTAAAATACTCATTGGTTACTTCCTTTCTATATAAAAAATAAATTATAAACTTTGACATACATTATTGATTATATATGAGAAAGCTGCAAGTTTCAAAGTTAAATTTTATAATAAATTCAAAATTCATTGTTAGCATATAAAAACAAGCATAGTAAATGCATAAAATACTTACTTTGCTTGTTTTCAACTAATTCATACAGTACTTATTTTTTGTTTTTATGATTTCCACCATTGTTGCATTCACCAAAACAATCAGTTTTGTCGATTAAATCTAATACATTTTCAAGTTTGAATTGCAGCAGCATTTCTTTTTTTATAACATTTTGTAAAGTTCTATCCACGCTCTTATCAATTTCAACCAAATCACCAAGGCATGGATTATTACCTATAACTTCTTGTATTTTCTCACCCTCAGCATTTATTATATGAGCAAGACCAAGCTCCTCCAGCGCTATTGAAGCAAGCAGCAAGTTTACTACATCACAAATATTGACGTCTATTTCCGGGCTAATGTTGGGAATGTTAGGCATACTCATTCAAATCACCTCCTTTCAACAACATAGTATGCAAGTCCAACAAATTGTGAATGTATTTTTTGGACTTACTGTTATAAAGCAGTAAAGAATTTTTGAATTGAGATAAATCACAGCTACCCAGGGTTGACAAATATTGAAAATTGCATATATTGAATAAAGAACCAAGAGATTTGTCAGAATTTGCTATTGCCTAGGAAATACAAGTACTGATATTCAAAGGTTTAATCAAAATTAAACAATTACCCAAACTTGTTATTTTATATAAATGGTGATATTGAGTATGAAAGCCAGTGTAATAATTCCAACTTACAATGCATGTGAAAGGTTATACTATAATCTTTTGTCTCTGAGCATGCAGGATATTGATAAAAAAGAGTTTGAGGTTATCGTAATTGATAATGGTTCAAATGATAATACAAAGGGAGTACTGTCTGCTCTTGATTTAGATCTGAATTTAATAATAATAAGAACACCACAGAATCAAAGTAGAGGCAAAGCAAGAAACTTAGGGATACAAGCTTCTTCAGGTGATATTATGATTTTCAGTGATGGTGACATGATTTCTGATCATAATTTTGTGTCCCAACATGCTTCAGCGCATAAAATAAAAAATAGAGTAGTATGTGGCATCAACTGGGATAAAATTTTCACTTACTTCTACAAAGATTTTAAGGGAAAATTACTGAAAAGTTTTATTGAAATCCAGACAAAAAATAATCAGATTCATCATTTAGCGTATTTGAAGGATAAAGAATGTTTGATAGACAAAGAAAGTATTATAGATGACTCATATAAACAATATGTGTTTACTCAATCTCTGAAAGAACAAGGTTACAAAAGAGTTTTAGAAATTTATGGAAACGAGTTTAGGGAATATTGCTTTCCATGGAGTTTTTTTATTACAAATAACTGCTCAGTTAGAAAAGATACTATAATTGAAGCAGGAATGTTTGATGAAGGTTATGAAGGATGGGGCTGCGAAGATTTAGATTTAGGTTATAGGCTTTATAAAAATGGTTGTATCTTTATAAAGCAGGATATAAAAAGTGTTCACCAAGAGCATCCTATAAAACCAGGTGATGATGGCATCAAGAATATATATAGATTTACTGAAAAATATGATTCAGCTGAAATACTTCTGTTCTATTTTTCAAATTATATTTTGGAGGATAAAGAGCGAATTAATAATATTGTTAAGGATATACATGCAATTGAAAAAAAAGCGGAAGCGTTTATTTTAATATCTTTATTTACAGATATCTTAAAAATAGTGAGAGACAGGGAAATGAAAGTAATTTCAGACAATCAAAAGAGATTGCATAAAATGAAAAGTACGAAGGAATTTGTTCTTAGGAACAAACAAAATATATCTAATGCATGCACAGCTATTGAAGAAATCTATGAATGCAAAAACTTTACAGCTGTCTTGAATGAACTCATTATAAAAATACTTAAAATTAATATTTACGATGATAAGTATAATAGTAAAACTTATGAAACCTATCAGTAATCAGCATGTTGCCATACTTGCTGAATTTTTTTTGCAAGCGCCTTTATATCTAAACCATATTTATTACTAAAGTAAATGACACGATTTATTCTCTAACTACATAAAGTAAATTAGAAAAGGGATATTTTCAAACAATGGAGAGAGGAGCATGTTTAATGCACTATTATTATTGTATTTACAGAAAAGATTATCTCTATAAGGGGTTAGTTCTATATGAATCAATGAAAAAACATGACGGGAACTTCAAATTTTTTTTAGTATGTATGGACGAGAAGTCTTTAGAATTATTAAATGAAATGCGACTAATTGATCTAGTACCAATCAGTATCAAGAGTATTGAAGAGTATGATAAGCGTATTCCTGAGCTAAAGTTTCAAAGGGGCGAAAAATCATATATATGGACTGCAAAGGCATCGGCAGCATTGTATATATTTGAAAAATATAAAGAGGTTGACCATGTTATTTGGGTTGATGGAGATACAGAGTTTTTATCAGATCCTGAGCCTATATATGAGGAGTGGAAGAATCATTCTGTACTTCTGACAGCAGAACGATTTACAGATGAATATGAATATAAAGGATATGAGGTTGGTTTTTATAATACAGGCTTTATGGGTTTTAAGAGAGATGAGACCGGAATCAAATGTTTGGAATATTTCCGAGAGAGACTTCAAGAATGGAAAGAATCTGAGGAAGAGCAGCGCAGCTGGAACGATCAGTTATATGTTGACGACTGGCCTGAAAGATTCCCAAACATTGGAGTTGTAAAGCATGATGGCATTAATCTCACTCCCTTCATTACTAGTAGAATTAATACAGAACAAAACGGGTTAATAAATATAAAAGATGGAATACCACACATTAAAGATACTCCTATCATTTTATACCATTTCATGGCACTAAAATATTACGATGGTAATGACTTTGACTTATGTAACTACTGGATGAAATTTGACAGACATACAATTGATGAATTATATATACCCTATTTCAGAAAATGCGATGAAGCTTATTCAAGGATTAGGGAAGTTGATCCAAATTTCTACCCTCACTTAACGATTAAGGATAAATATATAGGTAATTATTTTAATCTTGAGGCAAATAACTCAGGGTCTTTATTTCATTTATGTACTGTCGCACAAGAAAACCAACTGGCACAAACCTTATCTCTATATGACTCTATAAAAAAATATAATATTAATTTTATGCTATGGATTTGTTGTACAGATGAATACTCCTATAACACATTGAAAATGTTGGCATTACCGCAAATTCAACTATTTGAGCCTTCCAATCTCATAGAAAACTATAATCAATTAAAGCAAACTGGTTTCAGAGCCGAATTAGAGATTCTCAAACCAAGGCTTATCAATCTACTGTTATTAAATAATTACAATCTTCAAAGTATGCTGTATGTTGATTGTGATTGCCTATTTCACCAGAGCCCCAAGTTCTATTTTGATTTATTAAAGAAGAACGCCATACTGCTTTGTGGAAACTCAACAGCAGTTGAAAATGAAGCCAACATTTCAAATGCTATTATTGGGTTCAATAGAGATGATATTTCACTAACCTGCCAGTTTTATTGGATTGAAAAGACGAAAGAGTGGATAAAGAATGGAGTCAGCATACAAGATGAGATAAATTACATCAGCAAATGGAAAGCAATATATGATAAGGTAATTGTTCTCGAAAGCCCAGATTGTTTATTAGATGATGAAAAGCTTAGACGTGTAAAAGTAAAAAAGATAAACGGCGTAATTTATGTAAATAACAAAGCTTTGATTTTATATAAGTATCATCTTTCCAATTTAAACGATGCCAATATTGAACGTTTCGCAAAAGAGATCCTAAGATTAGCACCAATCAGCAAAAAACATATTTACTTGCCATATTTAAAGGGTTTACGCTTGAGTTTAGATATTTTGAATAGAAGTGGTCACAAATGAGCTTAATAAAACAGGCTAAGGAGGGAGGGCAATGAAGCACTACTATTGCTCTGCTTATAGTGCAGCTTATTGTTACCAGGGTATCGTATTGTATAATTCCATAAAAAAGGTGGATGAAGCTTTTACTTTGTTCCTTGTATGCTTAGACAATACAGCATATGAAATTTTATCACAGCTTGAGTTAGAGAATCTAGAGGTCATTAAAGTTAAAGAAATTGAGGATGACTTTCCGGAGCTAAAGCTTGTAAAGCGAGACAGAGCTATAAATGAGTATGCATGGACAATAAAATCCTCTGAAATCCTCTATATTTTTGAAAACTATCAAGAGGTTGATAGAATTATCTGGCTTGATGGGGATACTCAAATGCTTTCGGACCCAATAGATATCTATGATGAGTGGAGTGAGCATTCCATAATATTAACTGAGCAGTACTATACAGATCATCATGAGTCGTTAATAAAAACTTATGGAAGATTTCAAGCAGGCTTTATTGGTTTTATGAAGGATTTTGTGGGCATTCATTGTTTGAAATGGTGGCAGAGAAAATGTATAGATTGGTGTTATTTTACAGCTGAAGAAGGGCGTTGGGCAGATCAAAAATATTTAGACAATGTTCCTGAGCTTTATGAAAATATATGCATTGTAAAAAGTCTTGGAATAAACATGACTCCTTTTACTTTATATAGATTAAATTTTGAGCAGCAGAAGTATTTTGGAATAAAAGATAATAAGCTCTTCATCAACAATATAAAATTAGTTCTATTTCATTACTATGGTTTTCGATATTATGATGAAAACAACATTGATTTATGCAGCTACTGGATGAAATTTACCAGAAACTCTATCGAGTATGTATATATTCCTTATATAAAAGCCTGTAAAGCTGCTATGAAGGAAATTGAATTGATCAAAAAGGATTACAATCCATTATTAAATAAAAAGGCAAAACGAATAAATAACTATTTTGATTTATCCAGGAGTAAAGCTGATACCGCATATGATATTGCAACAATAGTGTGGCGGGGAACTTTGCAAGAGGCAGTTGCACTATATCATTCATTACTTCAGCATGAAGACAGCTTTTATTGGTGGGTATGTTGCATAGACATTGAAAGCTATAACAGAATGAAGACGTTGAAGCTGCCAAACACAACTGTAATATATATTGATAATCTAATGGATAGTGCTTTAAGTGTAGAGATTAAGAGAAAACCCGATAGCAATCATATAGAAAGACTTAAAATATATTTTTTGCTTTCATTGCTCAAAAACAACTTTTCTATTCAGAAGCTTTTATATATGAATAGTGATTTTTATGTATTTACAGGTTTTAGTGATGTGTTTAAACTTGCTGAAGATTACAATGCACTATTATTTAAGCATAATCAAATGAGTATGAGTAATCAAATTGCAGTTTTTGATAAGGATTTAATTGGATTGAATAACTGTAAAGAAACAGTTGATTTACTGGAGTATTGCTTAGATACCCTTAAAGGCTTCTTCTATTTATCTGATAAAGTTTCTAAATATTTAAATTCCTATGTCGTTGAAGGTCTTGAATATTGTAGTGCTTTTGATGATTTAAAATATTATGATATTCTCGTCAAAAATGGAAAATTGTATATGAATCAGCGGTTGATTCGATGTTTTCACTTTAATGACAATGAAAGATTTAGAGATGGTAAGGTTCGTATTAATAGAAAAGCGAAGTTGTATCTGGATAAAGATTTATACAGTTATATATATGACCGATATCATAGAGCATTAGGCAAAGCCAGAATTGAAGTGAATGGCTATTATGGATAGATGTAAGGTTCATCAGGAGGTAAAGAATGAATAACGAAAAAGAACAGTTCAAGAATGCGAATGTATTGATAACAGGTGCGAATGGTTTCATTGGTTCACATCTTGTAAAAAGAATGGTACTGGAGGGTGCTAATGTAACTATTATCGTAAGAGAAAGTGCTGACCTATGGAGAATAGTAGATCAGCTATCAGACATCCATGTAATAAAGGGAGATTTAAAGGATGATGAACTGGTATCAAAAACCGTCACAACTGCTATGCCCGATTATGTTTTTCATTTGGCAGCATATGGAGTTGATTTCAGACAACAGGATTATATAGAAGCTGCAAAATCAAATATATTAGGGACTATTAACCTATTGAATGCAATTCGCAAAATTGGAAGCTGCCGCAAGTTTTTATATGCCGGAACAAGCATGCAGTATGGAAATAAAGAGGGGTTGATAACTGAAGAAATGAAGCTTGAGCCAGCTAATATATATGGAAGTACGAAAGCATCTGCTACATTGATTGCTCATCAGATCGCTGCTGAAAATAATATTGAGATAATCACCTTGATTCCGTTTGGCGTATTTGGTGAGAATGAAGGAAGTCATAAGTTCTTCCCGCACATCATCCTCTCCATATTTGATCAAAAGGACGTAGACCTAACGAAGTGTGAGCAGTACAGAGATTATTGCTATATAGAAAATATAGTTGACGGATTTCTATTAGCGGCTTTAGACACAAAGCATACCAACGATATATTCAATATTGGAAGCGGCAAGATTAACCAACTTAAATATTATGTAGATCTAATATTTAAATATACAAACACAAGCTGTAAGCCCAATTATGGAGCTATTGAATATCGAAAGAATGATTTGTGGCGTCCTCAGCCTGATGTCAGTAAGCTTATGAAAGGCTTGGGCTGGCAGCCTAGAATTAGCCTGGAGGACGGATTGCAGCGTACCATTGATTGGTATAGCGTTCATTATGATAAATATAAGGAAAAGAGGAGATAAAATTGCTGGACAGCATTATTCTAGGGGACGTTGCTAGGATAAGTACGGAGAATAGGGAACTGCTTAAACGTTTTGAGGATTCAACACTTTTAATCAGTGGAGGCGGAGGATTTCTTGGAGCTTACATTATAGATGTCCTACAATATTGCAACGAAAACATTTTCAAGAAGCCTTGCAAGGTTATTTGCTTAGAAAATTTTATTACCGGTGTACCGGAGCGAATCAAACATCTTTTGAGCAAGGAACATATTTCTATTATGAACAAAGATGTCAGTAAACCCTTCGAAATTGATATAAAGCCTGATTATATCATTCACTGTGCAGGAATTGCATCGCCAACAGTGTATAGAAAATTCCCTTTAGAAACCATAGAGGTTAACGTAATGGGTCTTAAGAACTTATTGGAGCTTGCTAGAAAAAGCAATGTTAAGAGCTTTTTATCCTTCTCAACAAGCGAGATATATGGAAATCCAACTCCTGAAAATATCCCCACTCAAGAAGCTTATAACGGTAATGTATCTTGCACTGGACCAAGAGCATGTTATGATGAGTCGAAAAGATTAGGCGAAACATTATGCGTAAGCTATTATCAGCAATACGGAATACCAATCAAAGTAGTTCGACCCTTTAATGTATATGGTCCCGGCTTGAGATTAGATGACAGAAGGGTTATACCAGATTATTTTAAGGATGCATTTTTACAAGGAAAGATTGTTTTATTAAGTGATGGTAAGCCTACAAGAAGTTTCTGTTATATCAGTGATGCAACAATTGGTTTTATAAAAGCTTTGCTATCAGATTGTAGTGGCGAAGCATTTAATATCGGGAATGATGAGATTGAAATAAGTATGCTGGACTTGGCTAAAAAGGTGGCAGAGATTATAGGGGATGTAGAAATAGAGCATCAACAAAGCATTGAAAAAAACTATCTGACAGATAATCCGCAAAGAAGATGTCCGGATTTGACCAAGTCAAAAAAATTGCTTGCGTATTACCCTTCAGTTCATCTGCAGGAGGGTTTATTAAGACTAAAACAGTGGTATATAAACAATTACAATCTAAAGACTTAATAAATGTATCGGGGATGATGAAATGAATTCTGGTTATGAACAATTAATAATATCTCCTTTTCTAGATAATAGAGGGCAGCTGAAGAAAATAGTCCAAAAGAGCATGCTTTCAGGAGAACAAGAGATAGAAGAGATATATGTGCTATATTCCAACAAGAACACTGTAAGGGGCAACCATTTCCACAAACGAGCCATTGAATTTTTCACAGTACTTTCGGGGGAAGCCATCATGGCACTTTCAGATGTTGACGAAAAAAATATGAAAATTATTAAAATGAAGGCTTCAGATAATCAAATCATAAAGGTATATCCAAATACTGTTCACGCCATAAAGAATGAATCGGAAGCTCCACTCATTGTATTGGCAGTTTCATTAAAAGAATATAATCCTCAGGACACAGATACCTTCCCTTGTAATTTATTAGATTAGCGTAATAATTATTAATAACATATAAGGGTTGTTTGCATATTCTAATATAAGGAATTGAAAACTGAGGTGATGAAGTTGAAAGTATTGATTTTGTGCGGTGGTAAAGGTATGCGAATGAAGGAGTTTACAGCTGAAAGACCTAAACCAATGGCTTTAGTTGATAAAAAACCACTGCTATGGCATATTATGAAGCTGTTTAGTTATTATGGGTTTAATGACTTTGTACTGCTTCTAGGCTATAAAAGTGAAATCATCAAGGAATATTTTATGAATAACGCATGGAAGGACAGGAGCTTTATTATGGATACAACCTCCGGAAAGCAGGAGATCCAAATGCTGGAGGATAGTGAACGATGGAAGATCACTTTTCTAGAGACGGGAGAAGATACCATGACAGGAGGGAGAATAAAGCAAGCGGAACCCTTTGTCGATCATGAAGGTTGCTTTCTTACCTACGGAGATGGTTTAGCCTATATTGATATAAAGGAGCTTTTGAAGTTCCACAAGAGTAAAGGAAAATTGGCAACAGTAACAGGCATACAAAAGGAAAGTCAATATGGGTTTATAAATATAGAAAACGATATAGCAGTGTCCTTTACAGAAAAACCAAAATTAGAAGGGTTGATAAATGGAGGTTTTCTTGTATTGGAAAAAGAAGCCTTTCGTTATATTGACAAAAGCAATAGCTGCATATTTGAAAAGGAACCTTTACAAAGCCTTGCAAATGCTAAGCAGCTGGCAGTATTTAGATATGATGGATATTGGGCCGCTGCAGATACTATGAAGGATTTAGAAGTAATGAATGCAGATATAGCAGAACAAAACCCATTTTGGTATGAGCGAGGTAAATGACATGAGAATTTCAATTGTTGGAACGGGATATGTTGGATTGGTATCAGGTATTTGTCTGTCATTTCAAGGTCATGATGTCATATGTGTAGATAAGAAGGCTGAAATTGTCAATGAAATAAATAACTCCATAAGCCCCATATATGAACCAAAGTTAGATGATATGCTGAATCAAGTCATTAGTGAAAAAAAACTTTATGCATGTACAGATATAAATTGGGCTATTGAAAACACTGATGTCACTATTGTAGCTGTCGGGACACCCTTCAAAAATAATGCAATTGATCTAACTTATATTAAAGAATGTGCTCGAGAAATAGGAACAGCACTTGCAGAAAAGACTTCTTACCATACTGTTTGTATAAAAAGCACAGTGGTACCCGGAACAACAGATACAATTGTCAGAGAAATCATTGAAGAAGCTTCACACAAGCAAGTTGGCAGCTTTGGTCTGGCCATGAATCCTGAATTTTTACGTGAAGGTTGTGCAGTAGATGACTTTATGATGCCGGATAGGATTGTAATAGGCGCTTATGATGATTTAAGCTTTGATTCAATAGCAGCCATTTATAGGGGAGTTTTTGATGCACCTGTCATCAAAACCAATCTCAGGACAGCTGAAATGATAAAGTATACTTCAAATTCATTTTTAGCGAATCTGATATCATTTTCTAATGACATATCAAATATTTGTGAGAGCATCGGAGGAATTGATGCAATAGATGTATTTGACGGCTTGATCATGGATAAAAGAATTGTTGTAAAGAATGATGATAAGCAGCTGTACCCGGGATTAGTGCAATATTTAAAACCTGGCTGTGGTTTTGGTGGAAGTTGTTTTCCAAAGGATGTAAAAGCATTATTGACACATGCTAAGGCAAACACCTATGATGCAGTGTCCTTAGAAGCTGTCTTGGCAATTAATGAGCTGCAGCCACTAAAAATGGTAGAAAAGCTTGAAAGCTTAATTGGTGATTTATTAGGTAAAAAAATAGCGGTTTTAGGAATTGCCTTTAAGGCTGAAACGGATGATATAAGAGAATCTCCTGCAATAAAGATCATTCATATTCTGCTTGATAAAGGAGCGCTTGTAACCGCTTGTGATCCTGAAGCGCTGAGAAATGCAGAAAAAGAGCTTAAGAACGACAGGTTTTCTTTGAAGGAGAACTATGTTGAAACACTGCGAGATGCAGAGGGAGCGCTGCTTGTAACTGCATGGGAAAGCTATAAGTGTATTCAGCCCATTGAATTTAGAAATCTAATGAAAAATGCAGTATTGATAGATGGACGAAGAGTATTCGATAAGAATGCGATGGAAAGTGCCGGTGTAAAATATACAGGGATCGGATTGAAATAAAAATCAATAACAAATTTGCAGCCTCCACATATAATATATTAAAGATGAAAAATGGCATTACAAATTTTGCTTACTATAACGAAAATATTTGTATGATCTTAACCCAACGGAAAGTATGATATCAAACAAATAAAAGCAGTAGGTGAAACATTATATTTATGATGCAACTACTGCAGTTGGAAGATTTTCAACTGCAGTTAATATAGATGTGTGGCTAGTACTCATAAAGTATTAGCCACATTATTTTTATGCCAAACTTACATAAAAATAGGAATTTTGATTAAACTATTTTAAATCCGACTAAAAAAGTAGAAATTAATATTGACATTAATTTCATGCTATGATAATCTAAAAATGAAATCCGAGTTAATAACTAGGAATTAGGAGGTGATAGAATTGATTTTATCTACAAAAGGCAGATATGGACTTAAAATGATGTTTGAACTTGCTAAAAAATATGGCAATGGTACGATGTCACTAAAGGATATAGCAAAAAATCAAGAGCTTTCTGAGACTTATTTAGAGCAGCTTATATCGCACTTAAGAAAAGCAGGTCTTGTAAATAGCATCAGAGGAGCACAGGGAGGTTATGAGCTTTCGAGAGCACCTGTAGATATCACTGTAGGAGATATCATCAGAACCTTGGAGGGTCCACTGGCACCGTCTGATTGTGTAGTAGACAATGAACCGGAATGTGCAAAAGCTGGCGGCTGTGTGACAAGACCCATATGGGAGAAAATAATGGATAGTATAAACAGTGTAATTGATTCTATTACACTTCAGGATATGATAAATGATCTTCAAAAGCTAAATGATCATAAAGAAGGAGAGAGTTATTGTGAGTAAACGCATTTACTTGGACCACGCGGCTACTACATATACAAATAAGGAAGTTTTAAATGAAATGCTTCCATACTTTACAGAGTATTTTGGTAATCCGTCAAGCGTCCATCAATTTGGTAGAGAAGTGAAGAAAAGTATAGACGTGGCAAGAGACAGAGTTGCTAAAGCCATCGGTGCATTACCGGAGGAAATTTATTTTACAGCTGGCGGTTCTGAAGCGGATAATCTAGCCATAAAGGGTGTTGCATATGCAAATAAAAGTAAGGGCAATCATATCATTACAACAAAAATCGAACATCCAGCTGTTTTAGAAACTTGTGAACAGCTCGAAAAGGAAGGCTTCGAGGTCACCTTTTTGGATGTAGATCAATATGGCGTAGTAAGTCCTGAAGCAGTAAGAAATGCTATAAAAGATAATACCATTTTGATATCTGTCATGTATGCAAATAATGAAATAGGAACAATACAACCTATTTCAGAAATCGCTCAAATTGCCAATGAAAAGAAGATCTATTTTCACACGGATGCTGTTCAAGCAATAGGAAGTATTCGAATCAATGTAAAAGAGCAAAACATTGACATGCTTTCCATGGCAAGCCACAAATTCTATGGACCAAAAGGCGTAGGGGCTTTATATGTCAGAAAAGGCGTTAAGCTTATAAGCATCATACACGGAGGCTCTCAGGAAAGAAAAAGAAGAGCTGGAACGGAAAACGTACCAGGAATTATAGGTATTGGTAAAGCAATAGAGCTGGCATATCAGAAATTTGATGAGAACAACGCCAGAATAACAATGCTTCGCGATAAACTAATCAAAGGTATTATGGAAAAAGTGCCTTATACACGATTAAATGGACATCCCGAAAATAGGCTTCCAAATAATACAAACTTTTGCTTTGAATATATAGAAGGAGAATCCTTACTGCTAAACCTTGACATGAAAGGAATAGCAGGTTCTAGCGGATCAGCCTGCAGCTCTGGTTCACTTGAACCATCACATGTGTTGCTGGCCATTGGGTTGCCACATGAAATAGCCCACGGATCCTTAAGATTGTCCCTTGGTGAGGTTAATACGGAAGAAGATATAGAATATGTACTTCAAGTACTTCCTGAAATAGTAGATAGATTGAGACAAATGTCTCCATTGTATGAGAAGGTTAAAGGAGGAAAATAATAATGTATAGTGATAAGGTTATGGATCATTTTTCAAGCCCAAGAAATGTAGGTGAAATTGAAAACGCAGATGGTGTTGGTGAGGTAGGTAACGCACACTGCGGTGACATCATGAAGATTTACCTTAAAATAGAAGATGAAGTAATTACAGATGTAAAATTTAAGACCTTTGGTTGTGGTGCTGCAATTGCAACAAGCAGTATAGCTACAGAAATGATCAAGGGCAAAACAGTTGAAGAAGCATTGAAAATCACAAACAAAGCAGTTGTAGAGTCTTTGGACGGACTTCCACCTCAAAAGATTCATTGCTCCGTATTGGCCGAGGAAGCTGTAAAAGCTGCAATAGAGGATTATCAGAAAAAGAAAGCTCAATAAGGTTGTGTTACTTATGAAAAAGCGTGTTGTTATTGGAATGAGCGGCGGAGTTGACAGCTCCGTCGCTGCATATCTTTTAAAGGAACAGGGATATGATGTGATAGGCATTACGATGCAGATATGG
This sequence comes from Clostridia bacterium, assembly GCA_029256325.1. Taxonomy (GTDB): domain Bacteria; phylum Bacillota; class Clostridia; order Lutisporales; family Lutisporaceae; genus GWB2-37-7. Next base: position 77,099 of record JAQSYD010000001.1, on the reverse strand, counting down.
CAGGACATGAAACAGGAGACCTTTGAAAGAGAAGGAGGCTGCTGTTCACTTTCTGCTGCCGAGGATGCAAGACGTGTCTGTGATAAAATAGGAATCCCGTTTTATGTTGTTAATTTTAAAGAAATATTCGAGAAAAAAGTTATTGATTATTTTGTAGATGAATATTTTGAAGGTAGAACGCCCAATCCATGTATAGCCTGCAACCGATACTTAAAGTTTGATGCACTGCTTAGCAAAGCCAGGGCATTGGAAGCGGAGTATGTGGCTACTGGACACTATGCCAGAGTACACTATGATGAAAAATATCAACGATATGTTCTTAAAAAGTCAGCCACCATTAAGAAGGACCAGACCTATGCGCTGTATAATCTAACTCAAGAGCAGTTAGGTGCTACCCTGATGCCTTTGGGTGACTATACGAAAGATGTAATTAGAGAAATTGCATATGAGCAGCATTTAGGAGTAGCCAGTAAGCCTGACAGCCAAGAAATATGCTTTGTAGATGACAATAACTATTCAAGATTTCTTACAGAACGAAGGCCAGAGGCAGTTAAGCCAGGATACTTTGTAGATACTAGAGGTAATGTATTAGGTAAGCATCAAGGTATTGTTCATTATACAGTTGGACAACGCAAAGGATTAGGTATTGCCTTGGGCAAACCAATGTTTGTAGTTGAGCTTTTGCCGGATAAGAACCTTGTTGTATTAGGCGATGAATCTGAGGTTTTCAGCAAAGAGCTCATTGCTTCTGATGTAAATATGATATTATACGAAAAACTTGAAAAGCCAATAAAGGTAAAAGCAAAGATACGCTATAGCGCACAGGAAGCGGACTGCTTAGTAGAGCCTTTAGAAAATAACAAGATAAAAGTGACTTTTGATCAGCCGCAGCGTGCAATAACTCCAGGACAATCTGTTGTATTGTATGATGGTGATTATGTTGTAGGCGGAGGAACAATAGAAAAATAGGTAATGACATTCACGTCATTACCTATTTTTCATGTAGAGAACCCTGACAAAAGATACATTAATAAAATACCTCCAGCCATTTTTAAAAAATTTTCGGAATAATAAACTGTAAATTTGACAAATTAATACTGAGTACAATTAAAATTGGAGAACTGGAGGGTTAAGATATGGATCAAAACTTTACAATGAACTCAAGAGACTGTCTCCAAAGAGCATGGATAAACTCAATGGAAATGGTTAGAGACTTTGAAATGTTCTCAAAAAAACTGGATGACAAGGATGTAGCTCAAGTATTTAAGAAGTTTGCGGAAGAACAAGGCAAGCAGGCTCACGAACTAAGAGAACTCTACAATAAATTCGATAATCAAGACAGATCCTCTGAGCACCACGCAGGTCATCCGGCACATACAAATCATCAATAGTAAGCTCATCATACAAAAGACCGTTTTACGGTCTTTTGCTTTTTTCGCTAATTTAGGCGAATATGGATAAAAATAATCAGTTTGATATTTAAAAATCAGCAAAAAATAAATAAGACTATATGCACTTCAAAGATAAATAGAAAGGGGGAAATTTATGTTCAGAGCAAGTGACCTGATTGATTTGCCAATATTAACACTTATGAAAGGAAGCAGCTCTAAATATACTGTGAAGTCGTTGCTAATTGATGGCTTTAATAATAGAATCGCTGCTATTGTATGCAAGGAAGGCACCTTAAAAAAAAGCGCTCAGATTTTACCCTATGAAAGAATCATCTCTATAGATACAAATGGAATTATTATTTCTGATATAAAAAATATTGAGAAAATTGCTCTCAGAAATTTAAATGATTATCTTCAATTAGATGATGTGATGAACAAGTTGGTAAAAAATAGCAATGGGGATTTATATGGAATACTTACAGACATCTATATCAGTCTTTTAAATGGTAAAATAACAGGCTACGAGCTTTCTGAGGGTTATATTGACGATTTTGTAAACGGTAGAAAAATTATTAACATCTCTTCTACTTTGAACAAAGCACTCATCAACAAAGAAATAATTATGTATGAAAGGCTAAACTAAACTAATTATACATAAATTGTTAGGGTTATTTTACTGTGAAGATTCAAAAAATATTATAAAGGCTTTAAAAAGTCTAATTGAATAGCATTTTGCTAAGCAGGAATATAGCAAGCTTAGCTTTGCAAAGATAAAAGAAAGGATGAAGACATATATGAAATTTACAAAAGGTTTATTTATTGGTACTGCATTAGGTGTATCAGCAGCTATGATGATGAACAATAAAGCAAAAAATGCTACAAATAGCAATGCCAATAGTGCAAATAATACAAATAGCAGCAATGCATATGGCAGCTATACTGGCGCAACTAGTATCACATCACCAACAGAAGTTCAAACAAATGATGATATCGTAAACGATATTATTTAAGAGAATAATGGATAAGTAGCAAATAGAAAGCATAATTTAATATTAAGTCGGCCTATGTAGCGTAGTTCTATCGACAATCTAAAAATCAAATCGCCGAAAGGTGGTTTGATTTATCTTTTATAAGGATGATGCTTATGAATCAAATTCCTAACTTTAAAATACACAAAACAAAGTTGTTATACTATTTTTTGATTGCAGTTATTGTATACATACTATACAGGTACAGACTTATAGTTGGTTCTGTATTAAAACCATTTATCTTTTCAGTCATATTAGCGTATTTGTTAAATCCTATCGTTCAAGTATTTGAAAAAAGAAAAATACGTAGAATTTACAGTGTGATTATCGTTTATCTTATCTTTATTATAGTAATTTTAGTTTTTGCGCTGATATTAATACCACGTCTAATAAAAGATATAAAGGTGCTGGTAGTAAATCTCCCTTATTATTCATTGAAGTTTCAGAACATGTTTGAAGGTTTTCAAGAAACATATATAAACAGCAATCTGCCGCAAGGTCTAAAGGAAGTGATTGATGAAAGCATTATCAACTTAGAAAATTTAATTATGGAAGCGCTGCAATCTGTATTAGACTCTGTAGTAAATATCTTTTCAAAGATACTAAACATTATTATCGTGCCTGTAATCGTTTTCTATTTATTAAAGGATGCAGAGTATTTCAGAAAGCAATCATTGATGCTTCTGCCTAAAAGGCACAGAAATAAGGCAATTCTATTATTTAGAGATATTGATAATGCATTTGGAAGATTTATTAGAGGACAAATCATAGTAGCGATGTTTATAGGTGCATTAACTACGACAGCACTAACGATTATAGATGTTAAATATGCTGTTTTCTTAGGCTTGTTTGCTGGCATAGCCAATGTAATACCGTATTTCGGACCGATAATAGGAATTATTCCAACCGTCATGTTTGCCTTATTTGATTCGCCGGGCAAAGCGCTCTATGCAGCGGCGGCATTTATACTCATACAACAAATAGAAAGCGGTATTCTAACCCCTAAAATTATAGGGGAAAGTGTAGGGGTGCATCCTGTTTATGTGATACTATCCCTTTTTGTAGGAGGAAAACTAATGGGAATAGCAGGTATGATATTGGCAGTACCTGTACTTGTGGCCATAAAGTTAACGGTGAGACACTTGCTTAGGTATGTAAAGCATGAAGCATAATGTATAATTATAGATATATTGACAATAACTATAATGTAATATATAATCAAAATAATTTCATATGAAGGCAATGATACAGATGAGTAAGCTTATTGATTCCTATAGAGAGTGGATGGCTGGTGAAAATCCATGGATAGAGAGCTGAAGCTGCTGTGGAGCTTCTTTTAGACGCAGCAGACGTTATACTGCATGACATTGTCAATCGAGTGGCTGTTTACGGCAACTAGGGTGGTACCGCGAAATACTCTTCGTCCCTATTATAGGGGGTGAAGAGTTTTATTTTTTGTAAAAATAGAAGGAGGAATAAAAAAATGGAAAAACTAGGTTTGAACGAGCTCCGAGAAATGTTTCTCAGCTTTTATGAAAGCAAAGATCATTTGAGGTTAAAAAGTGCTTCATTGGTTCCACAGGGAGATAAGAGCATATTAATTATCAATTCAGGTATGGCACCTTTAAAAGCATACTTTTCAGGTCAGGAAACACCACCTAAGGAAAGAGCTGTTTCCTGTCAGAAATGTATTAGAACTCCTGATATAGAGAGAGTTGGAAAAACGGCAAGACACGGAACCTTCTTTGAGATGCTAGGGAACTTCTCTTTCGGTGATTATTTTAAGAAGGAAGCAATTGCATCGGCATGGGAATTCTGTACAAAGGTGCTAAAGCTGCCGGAGGATAGACTTTGGGTAACCATATATCTGGATGATGATGAGGCTTTTGAAATATGGCATAATGACATCAAGGTTCCTGCAGATAGAATCGTTCGTATGGGCAAAGAAGATAATTTCTGGGAAATCGGCCTTGGTCCTTGTGGTCCTTGCTCAGAAATCTATTTTGACAGAGGTCCTGAAAGAGGCTGCGGCAAGGATGATTGCAAGCTTGGCTGCGACTGTGACAGGTATATTGAGTTCTGGAATCTTGTATTTACTCAATTTGATAAGGATGAGGCTGGCAATTACAACAGGCTGGCTAAGCCAAACATCGATACAGGCATGGGCTTGGAGAGAATTTCTGCAATCATGCAGGATGTAGATAATATATTTGAAGTTGATACCATAAGATATATACTTGATTATGTGTGTAATTTGACAGGTGTAAAATACGGACAGGATCCTAAGCAGGATCTATCCATTAGAGTTATAACTGACCATATTCGAAGCACTACATTTATGACCTCTGATGGTATATTGCCAAGTAATGAAGGACGAGGATACGTACTTAGAAGACTGCTTCGACGTGCTGCAAGACATGGAAAGCTATTGGGCATAGAGGGTGTATTCCTGACAAAGATTGCCAGAAAGGTGATCGAAGTAAGTGGAGAAGCATATCCTGAATTAGTAGAGAAGCAGGACTATATCTTAAATGTAATCGATATAGAAGAAAACCGCTTCAACGAAACAATTGATAAGGGTTTGAATATACTTGAGAGTTATATTGAAGATTTGAATGGAAGTAAGAGTAAGACTTTGTCGGGAGAAAAAGCTTTTGAACTCTATGATACCTATGGCTTCCCACTGGACCTGACCAGAGATGTGTTGGAGGAGCAAGGCCTTAACGTTGACGAAGAAAGCTTCAACAAGGAAATGCAAGCACAAAGAGAAAGAGCAAGATCTGGAAGAGCAGATACTAGTGGAGAAGCTTGGAAGGAAGATATATACTCAAAGCTTGACAAATCAATTGCTACAACAAGCTTTGTAGGTTATAACGAATATACCAGCGACAGTAAGATCCTAGCAGTATTAACGAATAATGAAATCGTGAAGACAGCAAGTGAAGGGCAAGAGATAAGCGTTATACTTGCTACAACACCTTTCTATGCAGAAAGCGGCGGCCAGGTCGGTGATACAGGCAGAATATTCAACAGCAGCTTTGAGCTGGAGGTTGTGGACTGCAAAAAGGTTGCTGACGGAAGATTTGCACATATTTGCAAGGTGGTAAAGGGTGAAGTAAGTATCGGAGATGATTGTATGGCTGAGATTAATGTATCTCGCAGAATGGCTATAGCTAGAAATCACTCCACTACACACTTGCTGCATAAGGCTTTAAGAACAGTTCTGGGCACTCATGTTGAACAGGCAGGTTCTTTAGTTACACCTGATAGGCTTAGATTCGATTTTTCACACTTTAAGGCAATGACAGAGGAAGAACTGGAGAGCGTGGAGAGACTAGTCAACGAAGCGATTTTGGATAGTCATGATATATTTATAAAAGAAGCTTCTATAGCTGAAGCAAAACAAATGGGTGCTATGGCACTATTTGGGGAAAAATATGGTGATGTAGTTCGAGTTGTCAAGATGGGAGACTACAGCGTGGAGCTATGCGGTGGTACTCACCTTGCTACTACAAGTCAGGCAGGGTTGTTCAAAGTCATAAGCGAAAGCGGTATAGCTGCAGGTGTAAGAAGAATTGAAGCGATAACAGGTGAAAAAGCATATGAGCATATGAAGGAAGAAGAAAAGCTTGTGAGGGAAATAAGCGAAAAGCTAAAGGTATTCCCGAAAGAGAGTCCAAAGAAAATTGAGGCTCTTATGGCACAGCTTAAGGAGACTGAAAGGGAATTGGCAGCACTTAAGTCAAAGCTTGCTACCGGTGCATTGGATGACGTAATTGTAAATGCTAAGGAAATAAAGGGAGTCAAGTGTATTGTTCACAGCTTTGAAGGAATGAATGTAGATGATTTAAGAGGCATGGGCGATAAGCTTCGCGACAGGCTTGCAAATAGCTTAGTGATACTGACAACAACAGAAGGTGATAAGATTTCTATAGTTGGTATGGCTTCTAAACAAGCAGTGGCACAGGGTGCACATGCAGGCAATGTCATTAAGGAAGTAACGAAGTATGCTGGCGGAAGCGGCGGCGGCAGACCTGATATGGCTCAGGGAGGCATCAAGGATGCAAGCAAACTTCAAGATGCGCTGGCATTGGTTGAAGGCGTACTGCAGGGTCAGTTGAAATAAATAGGAAACGTGTGAGAAATCACACGTTTTTCTTTTTATGTATATTGCTTATTGGCATAAAAGCGTATTTATGAGGGTATATTATTAAAAAGCTCCTGTAAGAAGTATTTTAAATGAAGTAAGCCTTTAATGAATTGCTTAGCTGGAAAATTTCTTTTTGGCAGAATTATATTTTCCTGTAAATTTAGAAATATCTTCATTATGTAATATTATTGTAATCAAACTTTCCTTGAAATAAACCCGAGTTTGTTTTAATATAGTAATAAGATTAAAAACTTACCAAATAAATGGAATAAATCAAATAAACGAGATGTAAATTATAGTAAAAACCACGGGGGGTGTTTAACATGACAAGCAATTTTCAGGAAACAATGAAAATCGAAGTAGAAAAAGAAGATAGACCGGAAGCCTCTGAAATTCTTTTGTCTGTGTATAGTTCCTTAAAGGAAAAAGGATATAATCCGGTTAATCAAATTGTTGGATACATATTGTCTGGAGATCCTACATATATAACCAGTCATAATAATGCCAGAAGCATGATAAAAAGATTAGAAAGAGACGAATTGCTAGAAGAGTTGGTAAAAGCATACGTTAAAGAATAGGCTTTTCTACAAATAGGAGAGATTGCTTTGGACCAAAGAAGAAGAGCAGTACTGCATACTGCAGCACGCTTAATGATCATAAGTTTAATAAGTTTTTTAATAAAGGAAGTCTGTTACATTGAAGTACAGGCTTCTTCTTTATTTTTGGACAAAGCAAAACACAAAGTTGTCATTGTGGCAGCTGATTATATTGAATTAGAAGATTTTGCACAGCATGAGACCTTGACATGGCTCTTCAACAACAGCTATTCTGCGCTTATCAGCGGCAGACAAAATGGCAAAGCTTCCTTAACTAAAGCGAAGCTCATCATAGGCTCAGGTCAGAGACTGGAAATCAACAGCAGCTTGGATGATGCCATTAATTATTCAAGCAGCTTCGAAGGTCTGACAAATGACAAGGTGTTGGGTCAACCGGGCAATGTAATATATCAAAATATCAGAAGTCTGAAGAATCTAAATAAGAATAGCGATTATCAATCCTATATTGGCTATTTGGGTAAAGAGTTAAATAACTTTGGCATGCATACTTGCATCATTGGCAACAGTGATACAAATATTATGAATAGAAGCTCGATTTTGATGGTTATGAATGAATCGGGCATGGTAGATACAGGTGAGGTAGAAGATACGCTGGTATATGACAGCAGTTTTCCAGGCGGAAAAAAGACAGACTATGATAAGCTGCTGGAGGAATATAAGCGATACAGGGCTGAAAGTGATTTGATAGTCATTGATACAGGGGACTTAGCGAGACTTGAATATTATAAAAATGGGCTGTTGGAGGAAGACTTTAAGCTTCATAGGAAAGAAGTAATCAATAACATCGCTGGATTTTATAAGGAATTAATATCAACTGCAAAAGAGGACACAACTTTTTTACTGCTATCTGCATATCCATCTGGAAGCAGTATGAAGACGGGTTTCAAGCTTACCCCGTTTATCGTTTACGACAGTAAAGATGGAGGTCTTTTGTATTCAAGCAGCACTAAAAGAACCGGAATCATTACAAACTTGGACATAGCAGATTATATATTAGAGAGGCTGACGATAAGAGATGATAGCAATCTAGAACAAGTTCTGACGTATGATAGCATGTCGCGGATGCTGGAACTAAAAAGAAGGCTTTTAAGCGTCTCAATTATGAGACTGCCGGTGCTGACCTGGTACGCTATTTTTGAAATTATATGTGCTATTGCAGGTTTTCTGTATATGCTAAATTTTAATCCTAATAGGATGAAGTTCATTAAGCTAGTGAAGATTACAATGCTTGCAAATATTGTTGCACCTGCGATATTACTATATATGTCTATTTTTAAGATAGATCATGTTAATGCTTATTTTGGGATATTCATTCTATTAAGCTACGTCACGGCAGCTATATTATTTTTTCTTTTCAAAACCTTTATCAATCAGTTTTTAGGTGCAGCATTATTTGTAAATGCAAGCATTGGCTTTGATCTGTTTAGTGAAAGCGCCTTCATTAAAAACTCAGTTTTTGGCTACGATCCAATTATAGGTGCCAGATTTTATGGTATAGGCAATGAGTTTGCAGGCGTATTCATTGGCTGTGGCATTTTAGCGGCAGGCTGTGTACTGCAGCGCTTTGCAAAAGGAGTAGAAAAACGGCCTAAACTAACATTGATATTGCTTATCATTTATATTTGTTTTCAGATTTATATGATGGGTATGCCTTTTATGGGAGCAAACTTTGGTGGTACCATAGCTGCAATTACAGCATACTATTTCTTTATTAGCTCTATAAGAAAACGCAAAATAAGAATAGCACAGATTTTGATACTGGCTTTTGTACTGGTTATTGCACTTTCTTCAATTATTACCTTAGATCTACTAAACTCAAGCAATACTTCCCATATAGGAAAGTTTATTACTGATATCAGAGAGAATGGATTAAACATTTTGTTTTCAACACTTTCCAGAAAATTGGCCATGAATTTAAGGCTTATAAAATATACAATATGGACAAAGGTACTGTTGTGTATTATTCTTATAATTACGATTATGTTTTTTAAGCCTGTTCAGCTGCTGCACAATATTTTCAAGAAATATAGATATATTGCAGCTGCCTGGATAGGAATATCTGCAGGCAGTATTGCTGGCTTGATAATAAATGATTCAGGCATTGTAATGGCAGCTACAGCGATGATATTTACCGGCTATACCATACTTTATATGTGCTTGGAAGAAAGGTCGGCATCTAATTAGGGGGTAAAATGGACTATCGTTATTTAGGAAGTACAGGTCTGTTGGTATCAAGACTCTGTTATGGCACCTTGACCATAGGGCCGCTTCAAGCAAAGCTCAGCGTGGAGGAAGGGTCTGAGCTCTTGAAAGAGGCTTTTGACAGAGGTATTAACTTTCTGGATACTGCAGAGCTTTACAACAACTATGATTATATAAAGCATGCTGTTAAGGGCAGGCGAAATAAGGTGATTATATCAGCTAAGTCCTATGCTTATTCAAATGAAACTGCTGAAGCAAGCCTTCAAAAGGCGATGCGGGAGATTGGCACTGATTACATCGATATATTTTCATTGCACGAACAGGAAAGTGAGCATACCATCAGAGGTCACTATGAGGCTTTGACATATTTTATGAGAGCGAAGGAAAAGGGATATATTCGAACACTTGGTATATCAACTCATACTGTAGCTGCAGTGGAAGCAGCATTAAAGTACCCTGAAATTCAGGTGCTTCACCCGATTATCAATAAGGCGGGATTGGGTATACTAGATGGTAAGGCTGAGGACATGCTAAAAGCCATTGAACGAGCCGCACAAGCAGGAAAAGGCATATATTCAATGAAAGCCTTAGGAGGCGGTAATTTAATACATAGTGCAAAGGAATGCTTTGACTTTGTACTTGGCAATCAGAATATTAATGCTGTAGCTGTAGGTATGCAGAGCAAAGCAGAGATTATAAACAATATTGCTGTTTTTGAAGGAAAAGAAGCATCAGAAGAAATAAAGAATCAAATAAGCAGCAAAAAAAGAAGGCTTATGATTGATTTTTGGTGTACCGGCTGCGGCAGCTGCAGTGAAAAGTGTCAACAAAAAGCGATTATAGTAAAAAACGGAAAAGCTGAGGTGAATCCTGAAAAATGTGTACTTTGCGGTTATTGCAGTGCATATTGTCCGGATTTTTGCATAAAAATTATATAAAGAAAAGGTGAAATTATGAGAATGATGGGACTGGATGTAGGAGACGCTACAATTGGAGTAGCAGCAAGCGATGAATTAGGTATGATGGCACATGGAATTACAACGATTAGAAGAACAAAACTAGAAAAAGATTTGGATAGTTTAAAAAACATAATAAATGAGAAAAATATAAAAAGAATCGTAGTTGGACTTCCCAAAAATATGAACAACACAATTGGACCTCGTGCTCAAATATCTATTGATTTTGCAGAGCTACTAAAAGAAAAATTTAGTGAAGTTGAGGTAGTTATGTGGGATGAACGCTTAACAACTTCTGTCGCTAGAAGTGCATTGCTGGAAGCAGATATAAGCCGCAAAAAGAGGAAGGCTGTCATTGATAAGATGGCTGCAGTACTTATTTTACAAAACTATCTGGATATGCAGAGCAGCAAAAGATTATAGCATATGGATTACTTGGTTTTTATTGACACTCTATTAGCAGTATTATACAATAGCCTTATGTAAAAGAAATTGAGGTGATAATATGAGCGACGAAATGGATATCATACTTCTATATGATGAAGACGGTAATGAGACTGAATTTGAGGTAGTTGCTACTCTTGAACTGGATGAAAATGAATACGCAATTCTACTTCCAAGAGATGATGAAAGAGATCCGGAAGCAGAAGAGGTTGAAGAGGCATACATTTTAAGAATCGAGCAAGATGAGAATGGTGAAGACGTTCTTGTTGGAATCGAAGATGAAGAAGAATTAAATGCAGTAATCGAAGCCTATGAAGAGTTAGTTAAGGAAGAATCCAACTAAAGATTATTAAAAAACCACCCTTTAAAGTAAAGGGTGGTTTTTTGATGTTCTAATCCTAACCTTCCTTCAGCGTATGAAAACATCATTGAGAAAATTTTCAATTTGGTATTGACAATCATTCTCAATAAGAGTAGACTATATCTGTAGTATAGATATATTAAGTTGAGCTTGATGATTAAGAATGATTATCATTGCATATAAGGGGGATTTCATATGACATTAGATAAAGTAAAAAAAGGCAGTAAGGTAAAGATATTAAACATAAACAATAAGGACATTAAATCACAGGCAATTAGAATTGGTTTATATGAGGGAGCTGTATTTATGTGCAGCGAGAAGCTTCCTGGGGGACCTGTTATTTTACAGAGTAAGCTGCAAGAAATTGCTATAGGAAGAGGACTTGCAACCAGCATTGTTATTGAGGGGGTAAAATAATGGGACACTGCCATGACTGCAATGTAAATATAAAAATAAAAGATGGTGAAAAGAAGCTTGTTCTAGTAGGTAATCCTAACGTTGGCAAGTCTGTATTCTTTAATAAGCTTACAGGACTTTATGTGGATGTTTCAAACTTTCCCGGCACTACAGTAGATATCAGCTACGGAAGATATAAGGATTATGTTGTAATAGATACGCCGGGTGTATATGGAGTTTCCTCCTTTAATGAAGAAGAAACGGTGGCAAGAGATGTCATTTTATTTGGGGACATTATATTAAATGTTGTGGATGCGGTTCACTTGGACAGAGACTTGTTTTTAACAAAACAGCTTATCGACATGGGAAAACCAATGATAATAGCATTGAATTTAATGGATGATGTGAGAAGAAACGGTCTTAAGGTTGACACAGCTAAGCTGGAAGAACTATTAGGGGTACCTGTAATCCCAACAACAGCTATAAAAGGCGAAGGTATGGATTTGGTATTAAGCTCTATTGACAAAGCAAGTGTAGGAAATAGAAATCCTCAGCTTACCGAAAGAATAAAGGAATATTTAGATAAAGTAGACAATGAAGCAGAGGCACTGCTGGTACTTGAAGACGATGAAAATGTTGCAGAAAGGCATCAAGTAAGAATCAGCGGATTAAGAGATGAAATATATAGTGATAGAAGAAAAGAAGTAGACTGCATCGTTACAAAGTCCGTAATTGAAACAATTAAGGGTGCCAGTCTGAGAACCAAAATTGGAAGATGGATGCTTAATCCTATTACAGGTATTCCAATGTTAGCTGTAACGCTATACATAATGTTCAAGATACTTGGCGTATTTGTTGCAAGTACAGTGGTAGGTTTTACAGAAGAAACCATTATGGAAGGCATGTATAGACCTTTTATAGAAGGAATTGTAGGGTCTTTTGTAAGTCAGGGAACCTTCTTTGGGGATATTCTGATCGGCGAATTTGGAATTTTAACAATGGCGCCAGTTTATATACTTGGCTTGCTTCTGCCTTTGATCGTTGGCTTTTATATCATGATGGCAATATTGGAGGACAGTGGATATCTGCCTAGAATAGCTGCATTAGTCGATAGATCTTTGACCTCTTTAGGTTTGAACGGCAAGGCAATCATCCCATTAATTTTAGGCTTTGGCTGTGTAACAATGGCTACAATGACCACTAGAATATTAGGTACAAAAAGAGAAAAAATTATTGCAACCATGTTATTGGGACTAGCTATACCGTGCTCTGCGCAGCTGGGCGTTATAGCAGGTCTAATATCTCAGCTAGGCGCTTTCTATACTGTAGTATACGTATTAACGATACTAATCGTATTTATTATAGTAGGAACAATCCTAAACAAGCTTATGCCAGGTGAATCATCAAAGCTTTTGATTGATTTGCCTCCTATAAGAGTACCTCAATTAAAAAATGTTATGATGAAGACGGTTCAAAAAACATGGATGTTCTTGAAGGAGGCAACACCTCTTTTCATATTGGGCGCATTACTGATCAGCATTATGCAATACACAAATATACTTGTGATCATACAAAATGCGGTAGCACCTATTACTGTAGGATTATTAGATCTTCCAAAGGAAACAGCAACAGCCTTTATCATGGGTATCATAAGAAGAGACTTTGGTGCTGCAGGCTTATCTTCAATCACCATGACACAGGTGCAAACTATGGTATCGCTGATTGTTATGACATTATTCGTGCCATGTATTGCAGCAATCATGGTCATTTTCAAGGAAAGAGGATATAAGGATGCTCTTATAATCTGGTTAGGCAGCTTTGTGGTGGCTTTCTTAACGGGTGGAATCGTAGCGTTTATATTCTAAAAATGCGAAGTAAGGTGATAATATGACTAAAACGAAATGTCCTAAATGCGGTTATGAATTTGTTCAAGGTGCTGAAAACAAGTGTCCGAGATGTGGAGCAATCATAAATAATTGTCAAGGCTGCAGTGGTAATTGTCTAAAATGCAGCTCCAAAAAGGCATAAAAAGGTTGCTAAATATTGACAAGAATCAGCTTTCCATATAGTATTATATATAATGATATTAAAGGAAGATGAACATATGGAACATGGCTATGATAACATAAAGGAACGACTGAAGGAGAAAGGCTTTAAGCTGACTCCGCAAAGAAGATCCGTATTAAATACAATTTTAGAGAATCAAGGCAAGCATTTAAGCGCAGAAGAAATTTATGACTTAGTAAAGAAATTCTGCCCGGAAATCGGCTTAGCTACTGTTTACAGAACGATGCAGGTACTGGATGAACTGGGTCTTGTATATAAGCATAATTTTGATGACGGTAGGATTAGATATGAAATAACACAAAATGAAGATCACCAGCATCATCATCTTGTCTGTAAGAAATGCGGCAAGGTTATAGAGGTGGAAGAGGATCTTTTGGAACAGCTTGAAACACAAGTTGAAAACAAATATAGTTTTTCCATTACCGACCACAATGTTAAATTTTTTGGCTACTGCAGCGCTTGCAAGTAAAGAAAAATATTTTTTTTATGTGATGTAAAGGATACGCTTTTGTGTATCCTTTTTTTATTAATTTAAAATGCGTATAGGTTTTGGGAACATAACCAAAAATATAACTAGATAAATCGCACTAAAGTTTTAACATTGAAAAATATAATACTTGGTGCGATTTACAAACAGCGGATAACATGACCTGCTATTTTAGTGAATGCACTTTGTTTAGCACGAAAAATATAGATAACAATCATGCAAAGTACAGTAGTAGCAAGTTTTGTCACTATGTGCAAATTATAGTTACATAAAACAAAAAATTACTGTATAATATAAATGCCGAATAGGAACGGATTTTATGAAAGGACTGATATAAGTGGCAAAAGGAAAAGCAAAGTTAAAGCTGATTCCCCTGGGCGGACTGCAGGAAATCGGCAAGAATATGACGGCTATAGAGTACAAAGAAACAATCGTAGTTATAGATTGTGGATTGGCATTTCCAGATGAAGAAATGCTGGGTATAGATTTGGTTATACCGGATGTATCCTATTTAATAAAAAATAAGGAAAAAGTAAGTGCAATCGTTCTTACTCATGGTCATGAGGACCATATAGGAGCATTACCTTACGTACTACCACAAATTAATGTACCGGTATATGGTACAAAGTTAACATTAGGGTTGGTTGGAAACAAGCTCAAAGAGCATGGACTGCTCAGTTCGGTTGAGCTTTTGACAGTAAAACCTAAGGATAAGGTTCAAATAGGAGATTTTGAAGTAGAGTTTATAAAAACCAGTCACAGTATAGCGGACTCGGTTGCACTTGCAATTCATACTCCAGTTGGAACTATCGTTCATACAGGCGACTTTAAAGTGGATTATCAACCAATTGACGGCGAGAAAATGGATTTGCATAGATTTGCAGAATTGGGCAAGCATGGAGTATTAGCTTTGCTATCTGACAGCACAAACGTCGAGAGACCAGGCTATACGATGTCTGAAAGTACTGTGGGAGGCAGCTTTGTTGAGTTGTTTAGAGATGTTAAAGGAAGAATTATTATTGCGACCTTTGCATCGAATATACACAGAGTACAGCAGGCGATAAATGCATCAGTCATGTTTGGACGTAAAGTTGCTGTGGTAGGCAGAAGCATGGTGAATGTACTGGGCGTAGCTACAGAGTTGGGTTATATGGAGATTCCGGATGGAGCAATTATTGATGTGGACAGCATTGATAAGTATCCGGCAGAAAAGGTTACCATTATAACCACTGGCAGCCAAGGTGAACCAATGGCTGCACTTTCGAGAATGGCAGCTTCTGACCATAGAAAAGTGGATATAAAGCCAAATGACAGGGTGATCATCTCAGCAACTCCTATTCCGGGAAATGAAAAATTAGTTACAAGAGTTATTAACCAATTGTTTAAAAAAGGCGCCGATGTAATATATGAATCTCTGGCAGATATACACGTATCAGGTCATGCGTGCCAAGAAGAGCTTAAGCTGATGCAAGCACTTGTGAAACCAAAATTCTTTATACCTGTTCACGGTGAGTACAGACATCTGAAGCAGCATGCAAAGCTGGCGGAAAATATGGGTGTGGAGAAAGAAAACATATTTTTACTGGATAACGGCTCAGTATTAGAGCTAACAAGAGATTCCGCAAAAACCAACGGAACTGTCACGGCAGGCAAAGTGCTTGTAGATGGTTTGGGTGTTGGAGACGTAGGAAACATCGTACTTCGGGATAGAAAGCATCTGTCACAGGATGGTTTAATCGTCATCGTTGTTACCATAAGTAAGGAATCGGGTCAGGTAATAGCGGGACCTGATATTATCTCAAGAGGTTTCGTATATGTTAGAGAGTCTGAGGATCTAATGGAGGATGCGAAACTTAAAATCAAGGAAGCTCTATCAAAATGTGAAGAAAAACAAATTACTGAATGGGGCACTATAAAATCACAGGTTAAAGACAGCTTAAAGGAATTTATTTATTCCAAAACAAAGAGAAATCCAATGATACTTCCTATTATCATGGAAATATAACAGCGTCTGAAATAATTAACTATGTATTTTCGACAAACAGTGATATAATATTATAGATATGCCTTGACACAATCAAGGCATTTTCTGATGCCTATGGGGGGGAGCCAATTGAATGCAAAAGTATTCTTTATAGTGAATCCAGTATCAGCAGGTAAAAAGACAATTAAAGAATGGCCAATTTTTGAAAAACAGCTTAAGGAAAAAGGCTATAAATTTGATTGGACTTTTACTGAATATCCTGAGCATGCCACATTTATAACTCGTGAAGTAATTAAAAGTGGTTACAACCTGGTAGTAAGTGTCGGTGGTGACGGGACTATGAATGAGGTTGTAAACGGATTTTTTGAAAATGGGAATATCATTAATTCCGAGGTTCGCTTAGCTATTTTCTCGAGAGGTACAGGCTGTGATTTTATAAGATCCTTTGGAATAAAAAAGGGCTTTGAGGATTTTTATAAATTACTTGAGAAAAATGAAGCGCAAAAGCTTGATGTGGGAAAAGTAAGCTTTATAAATAATTCAGGTCAAGGGATAACCAAGCATTTTCTTAATATTTCAGATGTTGGCTTAGGTGGAGAAACTACTAGAAGAGTTAATAAGACAAAAAAGCATTTAAAAGGATTTCTTGCATTTTTAATAGGTGCTATGCTAACTATTTTAAAGTATAAGAATAAAACAATGATGCTTGAAATTGATGGTAAAGTAATTAAAAACGAGAAAATAAATAGTATAATTGTTGCCAATGCCAAATATTTTGGCGGAGGCATGTTTATATCTCCTAATTCAGAAGCGAATGATGGAATTCTGGACATAATAATAATAGGTGACTTTACCACCCTAGAATTGATAAGAGATTTTCACTTAATTTATAAAGGAAAGCATCTGACTCATCCTAAGGTAAGTCACTACAAAGCAAAAAAAATAAAAATTACAAGTGAACCTGTTGCTTTGCTGGAGTTTGACGGTGAGCAATCCGGTATAACTCCTGCTGAATTTGAAATAATTCCACAGGCATTAAAGGTTTTAATATAATACAATAATTTATAATAAGAAAGAGGATGCAATAATTAATGCAAAGTAGAGAAGATATTAGAAACGTAGCGATAATCGCC
Source organism: Clostridia bacterium (assembly GCA_029256325.1). Lineage (GTDB taxonomy): Bacteria > Bacillota > Clostridia > Lutisporales > Lutisporaceae > GWB2-37-7. The sequence continues at coordinate 59,883 of JAQSYD010000001.1, read as the reverse complement.
CACGTTGACCATGGAAAAACCACATTGGTGGATGGTCTGCTTAGACAAAGCGGTACTTTTAGAGTGAACGAAACTGTAGCTGAAAGAGTAATGGACTCAAATGACCTAGAAAGAGAAAGAGGCATTACAATTCTGGCGAAAAATACAGCAATCATCTATAAGAATGTAAAAATTAACATTATAGATACGCCAGGGCACGCTGATTTTGGCGGAGAAGTAGAAAGAGTTCTAAAAATGGTGGACAGCGTTTTACTAATCGTTGATGCTGCTGAAGGTCCTATGCCACAAACAAGATTTGTGCTTAAAAAAGCTCTTGATTTAGACTTGAAGCCTATTGTAGTCGTTAACAAAATAGATAGACCCGACTCAAGAATTGATGAGGTAATTGATGAAATTCTTGACTTGTTTATAGAGCTTGGCGCTGATGATGATCAATTGGAATTCCCAATTGTATATGCTTCAGCAAAAACAGGCATAGCAATGCATAATATTGCAGATGTTTCAGAGGACTTGACACCACTATTTGAAACAATCATCGCAAGAGTTGCTCCTCCTAAAGGTTATGTGGATCAACCACTTCAGCTATTAATTACAACGATAGAGTATGATAACTTTGTAGGAAGAATTGCTATAGGTAAAATAGCAAGAGGAAAAATTAGATACAATCAAAATGCAGTACTTTGCAAAAGAGATGGCAAAATGCAAAATGTGAAGGTTGGTAAGGTGTTCAGCTTTACGGGCTTAAATAGAGTAGAGGTAGAAGAAGCTTCCATGGGTGACATTGTTGCTGTATCAGGTATGGAGGATATCAATATAGGTGAAACCATAGCAGATCCGCAAAATCCGGAGGCACTGCCATTCGTTGAAATAGAAGAACCAACCATTTCAATGAATTTTATTGTTAACAACAGTCCTTTTGCAGGAAAAGAGGGAGATTTTGTTACATCAAGACACCTTCGTGCACGTCTGTTCAAGGAGCTTGAGACCAACGTAGCCATGAGAGTATTTGAAACTGATTCTCCGGACAGCTTTGAAGTTGCAGGAAGAGGAGAGCTTCATCTTTCTATATTAATCGAAACTATGAGAAGACAGGGCTATGAATTCCAAATATCAAAGCCTTCCGTTATATACAAAGACATCAATGGCGAAAGACATGAGCCTATTGAACATTTAACCATTGATATTCCTGAGGAATACATGGGCGCAGTTATGGATAAGCTGGGAACAAGAAAAGCAGAAATGGTTAATATGACTACAACTACAGATGGTTATTTGCGAATAGAGTTTAAAATACCTGCAAGAGGTCTAATAGGCTATAGATCACAGTTTATGACTGATACAAAGGGAAATGGTGTTATGCACCATGTATTCCACGGATATGAGCCCTTCAGAGGGGAGATACCCGAGCGTCAAAGAGGATCATTGGTAGCTTTTGAAGGCGGCGAAACAAGTACTTATGGATTGTTCAATGCCCAAGAGCGTGGAGAACTATTCATAGGTCCTGGTGTTTCTATTTATGAGGGCATGATTGTAGGAGAAAATGCAAAGCAAGGAGATATAGAAGTAAACGTTTGCAGGAAAAAGCACGTTACAAATATGAGAGCTTCAGGAACAGACGAAGCGATGCGATTAACTCCTCCAATAGACATGAGTCTGGAAAACTGTCTTGAATTTATTGCAGCGGATGAGTTGGTAGAAGTAACACCGCAATCAATAAGACTGCGTAAAAGAATTTTAGACAGCAATTTAAGAGCAAAATCAAAAAAGAATATGTAGAGTTTGCTTGTCAAAGCCTATGGGTAGGTATATAATTAATGAGAGCATTTTTGTATATAAATTGTACTAAACTTAACATATAGAACAGTATTTTGTACGATTTAAAACAGAGGATAACATTTCGAGCTATTTGATTCATATAAAATTCTTAACTCGAAATATACTATGTGAGGTTAGTTATGAAAAGACGCAAGGTTATAAAAAGCGGATTAAGATTCGTGGTATTTATATTAGTACTAGCTGTTGCTGCTGCATTATTGGGTTATGGATTCTATAATTCTAACTTGGAAGCAGCAGCACCAACTGGTGCTGAACAAGAAATAACAATTGAAAAAGGAAGCAGTGTCAAAGCAATTTCAGCGCAGCTTGAAAGCAAGGGCATAATAAAAAATGCCAATGTATTCACGATATACTGTAAGTTAAATGACAAGGCAGCCAAAATAAAAGCCGGTAAATATATTTTAAGCAGTGCTATGTCGGTAGAACAAATCGTTGAAAAGCTGGCATCAGGAAATGCTGAAATCAATTCTGTACGGTTTACAATACCTGAAGGCTTTGAGCTGAGGGAGATAGCTAACCGCCTAGAGTCGCAGGGGCTTATCAATAAGGAAGAATTCTATAAAGTCATAGAAAAGTCCGATTTTGATCATTCATTTATTAAGGATATACCTGAAAGAGAAGATAAACTGGAAGGTTATTTGTTCCCTGACACCTATGAGGTGTTTAAGAATGCTACAGAGCAGGAAATTATCGGTAAGATGCTTGACAGGTTTGATCAAGTGTTTACAGAAGAATACAGACAAAGAGCAAAAGAACTAAATATGTCCTTTGATCAGGTTATTACATTGGCCTCTATTATTGAACGAGAAGCAAAGCTGGATAAGGAAAGAAAAACTATTTCAGCTGTTTTTCACAATAGGCTTAAAAAGAATATTAAGCTCCAATCCTGTGCAACGGTACAGTTTGTTTTAAAAGAACGAAAAGAGGTTTTAACCTACAAGGATTTGGAGATCGAATCTCCTTACAACACATATAAATATGCAGGCTTGCCTTCTGGACCCATAGCTTCTCCGGGAGCAAAATCCATTGAGGCAGCTTTGTATCCCGAGAATGTAGACTACTTATATTTTGTTGCAAACAAAGATGGTTCCCATGTGTTTACCAAAACATATCAGGAGCACTTGAATGCTCAGAATAAAATAAGGCAATAAAATGAATAATAAAAAATACATGGTGAACCCATGTATTTTTTTAAGAATTTGGGGTGATAAAGTGTCTCAAATAAATCATGATTATATTAATAGCTATCTTACTGATCAAATTCCACCTCATGAGGGAATACTGATGGAGCTTGAGGCTTATGCAAAGGAGCATCATACGCCTATTGTTACACCGGATGTAGCGGGACTTCTAAAGGTGATGATTAAATCAATAAACGCAAAGAATATATTAGAAGTAGGTACGGCTATAGGCTACTCTGCCATTCTGATGGGCTTAAGTGCAGGGGAAGGCTTTCATATAACTACAATTGAAAGAAATGAAGAAAATGCAAGCCTTGCAATACAAAACATAAAGCATGCAGGGTTGGAGCAGAATATTAAGGTGCTGACAGGAGACGCAAGCGAAGTACTTGATCAAATAGAAGAGACTTACGACATCATTTTTGTAGATGCAGCCAAAGGACAATACATGGACTTTTTTGAAAAAAGTATCAGCAAGCTGAAAATAGGCGGATTATTTATTTGTGATAATGTACTTTTTAGAGGTATGGTTGCAGAAAGAAGCTTGCTTATTAGAAGAAAAATCACAATCGTGAAAAGACTAAAGAAGTTTTTACATTACATATCAAACCATGAGAGTCTCCAAACAACAATTATACCTATGGGAGATGGCGTTTCTATAAGCTGTAAGCTTAAGGAGGTTTTTTTTAATGACAAGGATTGAACTGCTTGCACCTGCAGGCAATATGGAAAAACTTAGAATGGCTATTATTTACGGGGCTGACGCTGTATATATAGGCGGTGAGAAATTTGGCCTAAGAGCTTCTGCCGGAAACTTTGACATGGAAGAGATCAAAGAAGCTGTGAAATTTGTTCATGAGAATAATAAAAGACTTTTTGTTACGGTGAATATCATTCCTCACAATGAGGATTTTATAGGCCTTCCGGAGTATTTAAAAGAGCTTGAGGATGCCGGTGTGGATGCCATAATATTCTCTGATCCCGGTGTGTACTTGGCAGCGAAGGAAAGTGTACCGGATATGGAGCTGCACTTGAGTACTCAAGCCAATAATACCAATTACAGAAGTGCTGAATTTTGGCATAAGCAAGGTGTGAAGAGAATTGTACTAGCAAGAGAATTAAGCTTTGAGGAAATTACAGAAATTGTTGAAAAATCACCAAAGGACTTGGAATTTGAAGCCTTTGTACATGGCGCTATGTGTATGAGCTATTCAGGCAGATGTTTACTAAGCAATTATATGGTAGGCCGCGATGCCAATAAGGGAGAATGTGCACACCCTTGCCGATATAAATATTATTTAGTGGAAGAAAGAAGACCGGGCCAATATATGCCTATTGAAGAGGATGAACGTGGCGCCTATATATTTAACTCCAAGGATCTATGTATGATAGAATATATACCAGAGCTGGTCAAGGCGGGTATTACAAGCTTTAAAATAGAGGGAAGAATGAAAAGCGCTTACTATGTAGCCAGCGTGGTCAGAGCTTATCGTATGGCAATCGACAGCTACTTAGCAGATCCAAAAAACTATGTATTTAAGCAGGAATGGTTGGAGGAATTCAGCAAAGCCAGCCATAGGGAATTTAGTACAGGTTTCTTTAATAACAAGCCGGATAGTACAGGACAGGTTTATGACAGCAGCGCTTATGTTAGAGATTATGCATTTATAGGCTTGGTATTGGACTATAATGAAGAGACTGGAATAGCTACCGTTGAGCAGCGCAACAAAATGGTTATTGGCGATGAAATCGAAATAATTGGACCTAAAAGAGATATGTTTGCTCAAAAGCTAGAAAAGATGTGGAATGATGAGGGTGAAGAAATAGAATCAGCACCGCATCCTCAAATGATTGTAAAGATAAAAATGACCAAACCTGTAGCAAGGTTTGATATATTAAGAAGGGAGAGAAAGGATGGAGAGTAATAAGAAGAAAAAGAGGCCTGTAATTATTGGAATCACAGGCGGTACGGGTTCAGGTAAAAGCACAATTGCAAGAGCAATATTTAAAAGTGTACCTGAGAAGAGAGCCTCCATTATAGAACAAGATTGTTATTATAAAAATCAGAGCCATCTGCCTCCTGAAGAAAGAGTAAAAGTAAATTATGACCATCCCCTGGCTTTTGATACAGATTTGATGATTGCTCATTTAGAGGAATTACTTAAAGGACAAGCTATTGAAAAACCGCAATATGATTTTACAATTCATAACAGAAAAGTAGAGACTATAACAGTAGAGCCCAGAGATATCATACTGGTAGAAGGTATTTTAGTACTTGACTCTCCAAGAGTGCGAGAACTAATGGATATAAAAATTTTCGTAGATACAGATGCTGACGTAAGGATTATTAGAAGAATAACGAGAGATATGCAAGAGCGTGGCAGAACATTAGAATCTGTTATAGAACAATATCTTAATGTAGTTAAACCTATGCATTTTGAATTTGTAGAGCCTACAAAGCGATATGCAGATATTATTATACCTGAAGGCGGTCATAATAAGGTAGCAATAGATATTATGGTTGCAAAAATAAAGTCAATCATAGACAGCGAAAAATAATCATTCATTTATAAAGGATCTGCATGGATTTGATATGCAGGTCCTTTAATTTTACAGATGACATTGAATGAACCCCTCCATTTTTGACAATAATATTTAAAAAGGAGGGATATTGCCTTGGATGATGTAAATAAAACTCTTACTGAAAATCAAGAGGCTTATAAGTTGACAATAGTTCAAAAGCGTCTGAAAGCTCTGGGCATATTGTTTCTTTTATTTTTTGCGGCAATCGTTGTAAAACTGTTCTGGATACAGGTCGTAAGAGGTGAAAGCTACTTAACCAGAGCCGCCGATCAAAGGCAATATGTATTTCAAAGTAGTGTTGCCAGAGGTCAAATATTTGATAGAAATATGATTCCCTTTACGGATAGAGAGTTAAAGAAATTTATAGCTGTTACGGAGTATGTGACAGACAAAAGTGCGACAGCAGAAGTCGTCGGCAGGGCTGCCGGAGTCAGCAAGGAAGAAGTGCTGGCATTGATGAAGGATACATCGCAACCTATAGAGCTTAAAGCAAAGGATTTTTCGAATAAAGATATTGAATCCATAGAAAAGGGAATGGTGAAGGGCGTAAGTATTCTTGAAAAGAAAATCAGGTATTCTGAAGAGAGCTTGGCGAGGCATGTGATAGGCTATATAGGCAAAAGCGACTTAAACGGTGTTATGGGTATAGAAAAGAGTATGAATAATATTCTGGTTCAAGATGGAGGAGAACGTATCGTTGCAATCGTAGACAGTCATAAAAATGTAATACCAAGCTTAGGATTTAGAAAAGTCGAGACCAACGGTGAAAATGTAAAACTTGGAATAAAGCTAACCTTGGATTTTCACATCCAGAAAATTGTAGAGGATGTTCTTAAAGAAAATGAAATCAACGGCAGTGCAGTCATCATGGATATAAAATCGGGAGATATACTGGCAATGGCAAGTACACCTGATTTTGAGCCGAATAATGTAGGCAACTATCTGAATAGTAAGAATGACGAGCTGATAAATAAAGCTATAGCTGCTTATGACTTAGGTTCAATATTCAAAACTATTGTAGCTGCTGCCGCAATTGAAAATAACATCATTGAAGAGGGAGAAACCTTTATTTGTGAAGGACAAATAGAATCAAACAATAAGGTCATCAAATGCGCTACACACAGCTCTCATGATAATAGACCCATCACCTTCGAAGAGGCTTTTGCACTATCCTGTAACACAACCTTTGTAAAGGTGGGAACTCGGGTAGGTGCAGATAAAATATTAGAGATGGCAAAACGTATGGGTTTTAGTGAAAAGCAATGCAGTGAACTTTTAGAAGAGAAGCCGGGATACTTGCCTACAGTCAGAGAAGAGGGTATAGGCAATATTTCCATAGGTCAAGGTAAAATACAGGTAACACCACTTCAGGTAACAACCATGATGGCTACTATCGCAAACAATGGTATAAAGAATATGCCATCCATTGTTGATTCTGTAGTAGACAGTGACAGCGGTACAACAATACAGACCATGTCTAGATCAAAGCCTGCAATGGTATTAAATACTTCAACAGTAAGTCCGCTGAAAGAGATGCTTCAAGCAGTAACCACTGAAGGAACAGGGAAGCAAGCAAATATGGACGACTTTGGCGGCAGCAGCGGTAAAACGAGTTCAGCAGAAACTGGAATCAAAAGTGGAGATGTACTGCATGGTTGGTTCGCGGGCTTTGTACCTTCTGATAAACCGCAATATGCCATCACAGTTTTTGTATATGACGGCAAGTCAGGAGGAAAGGCAGCAGCACCCATATTCAAAAAAATTGCTTATAGGATATTTACAGAATATAAACCGGTGAATTAATCCCTCGGACAATAGGGATTTTCCATGCAAATAGATTAACATAATTTTTACAAGAAAAATAAAGGAGATTTGTGATCTTTGCTGTATATATTAGTATATAAATCAGCACTTTGAAAGGGGCTTTTAATTTGGATGAATATAAAATAAGCAAACGAAAGCAAATTGCTCTTGTTGCACATGATTACAGAAAGCATGATTTAATAGAATGGATCAAGAAAAATAAAGAGTTGCTGGAAAAACACTATTTATGTGGTACTGGCACCACAGCAAGACTTATTCATGAAGAAACAGGTCTGGAAATAAAAGCTTTTTTAAGTGGACCAATGGGAGGAGACCAACAAATTGGAGCATCCATTGTAAATGGAGAAGTAGATTTCATGATATTTTTTTGGGACCCATTGACCTCTCAACCCCATGATCCTGATGTAAAAGCATTGCTGCGCATAGCGGTTCTGTATGACATACCTGTTGCGATGAACCAATCTACAGCAGATTTTATATTAAGCTCCAGCATTATGCAGGAGGAATATCAGCGTAATATTGTAAACTATTATAATAGAATAAGAAAAGATAATTTTTAGTAAAGAAGGTTCATAAAACCTTCTTTTTTATATTAATTAGAATGATACATGCACATTCTCCTCTTTTTTTTCATATTATCTAAGGTGACATAAAATAGGAGGTGTGCGTACATGTTGCTTTTCCTTACATCAATAGTTGCAGCTACAATTAAGGATTTACTGCTGATTTTTGGCTATATCCAAAATGTAAATTCGTTTCCGCAGCCGCTAAATGCTGAAGAAGAGCAGTACTACCTTGAAGAGTACAGAAAGGGCAATGAGGATGCTAAAAATATACTAGTGGAACGCAATTTGAGATTGGTTGCTCACATTGTCAAGAAATATTCCAATGCGGGTAGAGAAATTGATGATTTGATATCCATTGGTACCATAGGTTTAATAAAAGCAATCATCACCTTTGATGATTCGAAGGGTACCCGTCTTGCAACCTATGCAGCAAGATGTATTGAAAATGAAATACTTATGACAATCAGAGCCTCCAAAAAAACCAAAACAGAGGTATCGCTTCACGATCCAATCGGCATAGACAAAGAAGGCAATGAAATCAGTCTGATTGATATTTTAGGAAGTGACAGTGACGTTATTCTAGATGAGGTTGAACTAAAGATGCAGATTAAAAAGCTATATCAGAAGATGGAAAAGATTTTGAAAAAGCGCGAAAAGGTTGTCATTGAACTGCGCTATGGACTGTCCAGCGGAATGGTAAAAACTCAAAGAGAGATTGCAGAAATGCTGGGCATCTCGCGATCCTATGTTTCCCGCATTGAAAAAAGAGCAATCAAAAAGCTGTATAGAGCTTTGTATAATGAGAATTATTAATGGTTTCTTCTGTCTATGTTAGATTTACTGCTCATTCATAGTAGCCTTTTTATACTTTAAAAGGTATAATATTCAATATATGAGAAAATTGAGGTATATGATGAGAAACAATCTTATTCCAAAATTACACGTGAACTCTCCTTATGAACTGGAAATTGAAGTACTGAAGAAGAATTCCATTGAAGGTATCATTATTGATATTGACAATACACTTGTTCCTTGGTCTGAGAAATTTGCAGATGAGAAGGTTATTGAATTGGTAAATAAGCTCGTTAAAGCTGGCTTTAAGCTATGTATACTTTCTAATGGAACTAAGAATAGAGTGGCTATGTTTAATAGGGAGTTAAAGCTTCCGGCAGTACATAATGCAGCAAAACCCAGCAGGGCCGCCTTCCGTAAGGCCATAAAGCTTTTAGGTACCGACCCCCAGAACACTGCGGTTATCGGTGATCAAATCTTTACAGATATCCTAGGGGGCAATAGATTGGAGCTTTTTACGATACTTGTTGTACCCTTAAGCAGTAAAGAGTTTTTATGGACAAGGTTTGTAAGGCAGATTGAAAAAATGGTATTAAAAAAATATAAGGACTCATTGAAAAATAATAAAGAATAAAGCTGACAAGACATCTGATTTTGTCAGCTTTATTCTTTTTTCTACAGGGTTTTTATATTTTTCTAAAAGTCTGTCGATTTAGCAGGAATAAAGCAATATAAAGAGAATTATATAAAATTAACGATTTTATGAAATAAAATAATTAGTCAATAAAGGTATTCCAATAGATCATAAATTTAATGATATGGTAAGGGTGTAGATATGTTAAATAGAAATAAAAGATTGGGAGACATACTGGTTGATGCCGGTCTTCTAACAATGGAGCAGTTGAAGGAGGCTTTGAATAAGCAAAAGGCCACAGGTAAGAAGCTGGGGGAAATGCTTATTGATGATGCCATCATTTCAGAAGCCGACATGATAAAGGCTTTAGAGCTGCAATTAGGCATTGCTTATACTGATATCAGCAAAATTTATATAGATCCCGAAATCCCTAAGTTAATTAACGAAAGTCTTGCAAGAAGGCATACGTTAATACCCGTAAAGAAGGAAAATAATAGACTTATTGTGGCTATGACAGATCCTCTGAATATTTTTGCAAGAGATGACGTCAGCATAGCAACCGGACTTGACGTAGAGCCAGTGACTTCCAGTCGCATGGCTATCATAAATGCGATTGAGAGATATTACGGAAAGCAGAGAGCTGAAAAGGCCATAGAGGAATTTAAACGACAGTATGATACCGGTGTTATAACAGAGCTTTTAGAAGATAGCATGAGTGAAACAGAAAATGCTCCAGTTGTAAGGCTGATTAATTCAATTATAAGTCAAGCGGTTAAGCAAAAAGCCAGCGATATTCATATAGAACCGGCAGAAAACAATATACGAATCAGATTCAGAATCGATGGTGATTTGCAAGAGGTTATGACTCCAGAAAAATCAGCACATTCAGCTATCGTAACCAGAATTAAGATCATGGCTAAGATGGATATAGCTGAAAAAAGACTGCCGCAAGACGGACGAATTGAACTGCAGGTAGACGGCAGGGAAATTGACATGCGTATTTCCTCCATTCCTACTGTTTTTGGCGAGAAGGTAGTAATACGCTTATTAGATAGAGAGAATTTTCTTGCAACAAAAACTCAACTTGGATTTAGCCAAAGCAATCTTGAGCTTTTGGACAAGCTTATTAAGAACCCCAATGGAATCATTCTGGTTACAGGTCCTACCGGCAGTGGTAAGAGCACGACATTGTACGCATTATTGAAGGAACTGAATCATGTAAGAACCAACATCATTACCATAGAAGATCCTGTTGAATATCGCTTGGAGGGCATCAACCAAGTTCAGGTAAACCCCAAGGCAGGAATGACCTTTGCCAATGGACTTCGTTCCATATTAAGACAGGATCCTGATATCATCATGGTGGGTGAAATAAGGGATGCAGAAACAGCTCAAATCGCTGTGAGAGCATCTATTACGGGGCATCTGGTGTTGAGTACCATGCATACAAATGATGCCTCCTCAACGGTTACCAGACTGGTAGATATGGGCATTGAGCCTTATTTGGTTTCTTCATCGGTCGTAGGTGTAGTGGCGCAAAGACTGGTTCGCAAAATATGCAACCACTGCAAGTCCACCTATGAAGCAGACAGCTTTGAAAAACAGATATTAAATGAGGACCATGCAGTGATTTACAAGGGTAGAGGCTGCAGTGTATGCAATGGCTCCGGTTACAAAGGAAGAACAGCCATACATGAAGTCATGCCTGTGAATAAGGATATTAGAGTTTTGATAGATAAAAAAGCGAGTATTGACGATATAAGATCAGCAGCAGCAGCAAACGGTACTGTAACATTGAGAGAAAGCTGTAAGAAGCTTGTTTTGTCAGGGGTTACAACAGTAGAAGAAATGATTAGAGTGACTTACAGCTTGGATTAGGTGGTGTATGGATGAATATATTTGAACTGCTAGATAAAGCCGTTTTACAAAAGGCTTCAGATTTGCATTTAACTGCAGGTACCTGGCCTACAATGCGTATAAACGGCAAGCTTCATAGAATAGGTGAGGAGATATTAAGCTGTGATGATACCAAGGCTCTTACAGAGCAGTTTCTTACAGCCAATCAGCTGGCTCATCTTAACTGCTTGGGAGAATTGGACTTTGCATATACAAGCTCAATTTCCGGTCGTTTCAGAGTAAATGCCTATAAGCAAAGAGAGAGCTATGCAATGGCCATAAGGATGATTTCCTCAAGAATTCCTTCTATGGAAGAGCTGGGACTGCCTCCTATACTGAAGGATCTTGCCATGAAGCAAAGGGGTTTGATTCTTGTTACAGGTCCTACTGGCAGCGGGAAGACAACGACACTTGCCTCTATGCTTGATTTCATTAATAAGAATAGGCAGTGTCATATATTGACACTGGAGGATCCAATCGAGTACCTGCATAAGCACAATCAAAGCATAATAAATCAAAGAGAAATCGGTAATGACACACAAAGCTTTGGGAATGCTTTGCGGGCAGCATTAAGACAAGATCCGGATGTCGTCTTAGTGGGTGAAATGCGAGACCTTGAAACAATAAGCATTGCCCTAACAGCAGCTGAAACTGGACATTTGGTTTTATCAACGCTTCACACCATTGGTGCAGCCAAGACCATCGATAGGGTAATAGATGTATTTCCACCGCATCAACAGGAGCAGATCAGAGTACAACTGGCATCCGTATTGGAAGCTATCATATCACAGCAGCTCACGCCCACTGTTGAGGGAAACAGAAGAGTTGCGGCTCATGAAATCATGATTGCCAATACCGCCGTTAAGAACTTGATTAGAGAGGGTAAATCCTTTCAAATACAAAACATGATTCAAACTGGCAGCAAGCTTGGGATGCAGAGTATGGATTATTCCTTGAGCCAGCTGTGCAAGCAGCTTCAAATCAGCAGACAAACCGCCCTGGAGAACAGCGTTGACAGAGAAATGCTGGAAAGGTTTATGGGGGGAAGCTAAATAATTAATATTAATATTTCATACAGGATGTGAATTTATGGCCAGATACAAATATAAAGCGATAGCGCCGGAAGGCAATACCGTAAAAGGCGTATATGAAGCAAATTCTAAGGATGATGTACTGGTCATGTTAAGACAGAATCATCATTTTCCGATTCAAATAAAAGAGCAGAGCACAAGCAAGGAAATCGAACTGAATAAGCTTTTTACTAAAGTATCTGTCAAAAATATTGCAGTATTCTGCCGACAGTTTCATACCATGCTGCAGGCTGGGGTAAGCCTAATATCCTGTCTGGATATTTTAAGACAGCAAACAGAAAGCAAAAGCTTTAAGGCTGCCATCAGCCAAGTATACGAAAAGGTGCAGCAGGGTTTGACGCTATCAGAAGCAATGCAAAAATATAGCGATGTTTTTCCCGAACTGCTGATCAATATGGTGGTGGCTGGTGAAGCCAGCGGTAATCTGGATGTGATACTCAACAGAATGGCAGTTCACTACGAGAAAGAATCCAAAATCATCAATAAAGTCAAAAATGCTATGGTTTACCCAATCATACTGGCAATTGTCGCAGTGGTCGTGGTCATATTCCTGCTTATATTTGTTTTACCTAGTTTTACCGGCATGTTTGAAAGCAGCGGCATAGCACTTCCTTTGCCAACAAGGATACTATTGGCTGTAAGCGCATTTCTAACAAATTATTGGTATTTGGCTGCAGGCATGGCTGTTGGATTTATTGCACTAGTTACTGCACTTGTGAGATTTCCTAAGGTTAAATACATTTTAGATGGTTTAAAGTTTAAAATTCCTATTATAAAAGGATTAAATCAAAAGATTATAACCTCTAGATTTTCCAGAACGCTTTCCACATTGCTGTCCAGTGGTCTGCCTTTACTTCAAGCACTGGATATCGTAGGAAAGATTGTCAACAACAAGGTGGTAGAAGAGGGTTTGAACAAAGCCAAAGAAGATGTGAAAAGAGGGGTGCTTTTATCAGTACCCATTAAAAAGATGAATCTGTTTCCTCCAATGTTTATTTCCATGCTGACCATAGGGGAGGAATCAGGTTCTATAGATGAAATACTGGATAAGACCGCCAATTACTACGATGATGAGGCTGAAACTGCCCTGGAGGCAATGACGAAGCTGGTTGAACCACTCATGCTTGTTATCATGGTTTTTGTAATAGGCTCCATTGTCGCATCTATAATTTTGCCATTATTCGACATGATGAGTACTATTTCAATATAACTTATGATATAATATCAATTTAAGGGGGGTGAAAATATGAGAAAAATGTTGAAAAATAAGAAGGGCTTTACACTCATTGAGTTAATTTTGGTTATAGCAATCATTGGAATCATTTCTGCAATTGCATTACCAAAATTTAGCGGGTTTTCTGATAATGCTGAGGCAAGAGCTGATGAGGCAAACGCAAAACTTCTACAGAATGCTATTCAAGTTGATTTTGCAAGTACAGGAGATTATCCTACTTTAACAGCAGCAAATGGTAATCTTACACCTACTCAAGCACAAATAAACGCTGTGGTAACATATTTAATTGGAAAAGACTTGCTTCCAACAAGTACTACAATTACAGCTAATGATTTGGGTAATTTTAGATTTGTTATTAATTCAAATAGAATTACAGATGTAACATATGTACCTTAACTTGAATTCGATATACTTAATAGTCAATCTTAGTGATTGACTATTTTTTCTTTCCAATAATAAAAAATGCTCTCATTCGAAAGCATCAAACTATTCCTCAATAATGACTTGTCCATCTTCTTGTATAGTTGCATCCATTGTTACTTTTCTTTTCATCTTCCCATCGATTTCGACTGTACCGGTAGAGCGTATGGTAATATCCGATTCATCTTCATCTATAACAAATTTATATATTCTGCTGTCATTGATCAATACAACCTCTTTCACATAAGGAAATTCCAGTGATTCATATTCAGTCTCAACCACATACAATGCATGGTCTATGCCTGACTGCGCTAAATATCTGGCAATGGTCCTGTCTTCTAACGCTCGATTGATTTGCAGCTCCCTGACAACAGAAAATAACATTGCTGCGCCTAAAACTGTAACAATCATTAATAGGATGATTGTTATCATCAAAGTTCCGCCTTTATTATTCCTAAGATACTTCATAGAACACCTCACAAAGTTTCATGCTAAAATGGAAGATCGTCCATTTCTACCATTTCAAAGGTTACGTCTGCCTTATTTTTCAGGTGCACACTTTTGGCGATGATTAAGCCTCTGAAAGTGGCATCATCGATTTCTACGATGCTTCCCGGTGCAAATAAAATTCCGCTTACATCTATTTTATTTCTAATTCTGATACTAACCTCGTCCTTATTGGTTGAATTGCTGACGATGATCACATCAGAGGCATCCTCATCAATAATAATATTATCTCCGAAAAATTTCATGCTATCTGTCGGCTCTGTATTTGGGGAATATCCATTTTCTATATACCAACTGGTAGCCTTCAAAGGTGGTATTTTAATTTTCGGAAACTCAAATTCTTCACCGGTTAGAACCTCACCATATATATTTGTATTACCGCTGCCTTTAATCTCACCGGAAACATAGATCATACTTGTTTCGTCTGAATTACCCAAAGTGGCATTTCCTTTCAGCGAAACATCACCGTCAACATATATGTAACTATTGCTAATTTCGCCTCCGGTAATTTCTAAGCCATTTCTAAAAATTGCAGTGGCATTATCACCATAGATATAGGGGGTGCCGAAAACTTCAATTTGATTTACAAATACAAAAACACTGTTGGATATAATATATTCTTTTAGATCTATGGGGCTATTTGGATTTTCTATTTTCATATTCCACCGGTATATTTTAAATGCTGTAAACTTACCGTTGGCTACATCGGTAAAAAGTTTGGCATCAACAAGATGATTATTCAATAGTTCAAATTCAATGCCGGTGATGTCTTTAAACGCTGTAGTTGTATCACTTTCTCTTACTAAATAGCTGTCGGGACCGCCATTGTCTTTCATATAGTAAGAGATCTGTTCACCCTTGCTGTTGATAATTTCAAGTGTATTGGGATCAACAACGTCAATAGCATTTGAATATTCAATATCATTCTTTAGGTGGTTTGAAACTACTCTTACCTCATTTCTCTGATTCGATTCCTTTAATTGTATATTTGTTGTTCTATAAGTGAAGCCCAGCATGGGATATACAATCATAGTAATCAATCCAAATAAAGCTAACGTTAATATTAATTCTATTAATGTCAGGCCTTTTGTATTGAAAGGTTTTCTTTTCATCAATCCAAACCGCCTCCTTTTATAACAGAAGAAATAGAAATATCATTTACATTAGGTGATGTACCAACTACCATAATTTCATATAGTCCTGGCACGTCCATATTTCGATTGATGGTTATCTTAATATTGATGTTTGTATTTTCTACTTTTTTAAAGACCGTTGTTCCTTTTTCAAAATCCATAGCTTCAAGCAGGTCTTCTATATCAGAAACGCTTGAAAAGCTTTCTTGCATTGATTTTATTTCATTCATATAGCTGGTACATGAAGCTAATAGCTGCAGTCGTTCAATACTGATATTTCTTGCTTTGATTGTGGTTGAAACAAAATTTGTAAGAATAACCCCAATGACAGCAATAATAGCAATTGATATAATGACCTCTATTAAAGTAAAACCCTTATTCTTCTTAAAGATCATCTCTAAAACCCCTTACGAATCGATTTGTCTATAATTATATCATAAGTAAGTCGGTATAATATGACAAATTAATTGAAAAATATGTTCTTTTCTAGTAAGATGGATTTATATATATATTAAGATGTAACACATTACGACATTCTCCTGTTTAGGCTTTCTGAACGGGAGAATCATTATAAGGGGTGAGTGCATGCTGCCAATACAAATAATCATTTTCATACTTGGACTCTCTATAGGTTCCTTTTTAAATGTATGCATCTATAGGATACCTGAGAAAAAATCAATTGCATATCCTGCGTCTCACTGTCCACATTGCAAGCATAATTTAAGTGCAGTAGACCTGATACCGGTTTTAGGTTATGTAATGAACAGAGGCAAATGCAAATACTGCGGTGCAAAAATATCAATTCAATATCCTGTAGTGGAACTGATAACAGCCGTAGTATTTTTATTATTATTTAACAAGTTTTTTCTCAGTATCGAATTTATAAAATATGCTGTGCTGACATGCATGCTGATTATCGTGACTTTTGTTGATCTGGAAAGACAAGAGATACCGGACGAAATCATACTATTTGGACTGGTTGCGGGTTTAATTTTTAATTTATTTGACATAAAAGCGAATATGCTTCCCGGTATTATCGGATTTGTACTCGGTGGAGGAATATTCTTAATGATTGCAATGCTTACGAATGGAGCTATGGGTGGTGGCGATATCAAGCTTATGGCTGTATTGGGATTATTTCTCGGCTGGAAGTATGTATTAATCCTATCACTCTTATCCTTTATAATAGGAGCTGTCGTTTCGCTTATTTTAATTGTAGCCAAAGTAAAAAGACCGAAAGATTATATACCCTTTGGTCCATTTATTGCCTTCTCTGCATTAATTGTTATGTTCTTTGGTACACAAATGGTACAGTTATATGTACAGAATTTACTAATCTAAAGAAACCGGGGTGATAGATTTGGCTGGTAAAAACATAATATCAATAGATATTGGTACATTTAATACAAAAATGACGGTGGGGAAATATCATAAAGGCTGTATTTATATAGATAAGGCGTTGATATTGGAAACACCGCAGGGAAGTTTGGTAGACGGAAACCTGGTTTTAGAAGAAGCGAAGGCAGAGGGATTCAGACAAAGCTTGGCACAAGCTCTATCGAAGAATAAGATAAAATACAAGGATGCAATTTTTACGATACAGAGTACTTCAATTATAAGAAGAGAATTGGATGTACCCAACGTAAAACCCTCTGAAATGAAAAGTATGATTGGATATGAAATAGAACAATATTTACCCATTGATCTTAATGAGTATATTATTGAATATAAGGTGCAGGAAGAGAAGGCGGATCAAAAGTCAAGAATGTTAATAGCTGCAATGCCTAAGACAATAGCGGATGATTATATTGCTTTGATCAAAGCAATCAAGCTTGAGCCAAAAGCACTTGATATAAATTCAAATGCAATTTCTAAGCTTTTCAGCAGGAAGCAGCAGATTAATGATATTCCTGTTAATCTTGATCATACCATTGCCCTCATTGATCTGGGCTGCAGCAATAGCAATATTTTAATATTATCAAAGGGTATGTTTCAATTCAGCAGACTTGTTTCTTGGGGAGGAAAAGAAATAACCGAAGCAATTGCAGATACCTTTGGGATCTCCTTTCAGGAAGCAGAAAGTAAAAAGATATCAGAAGTGGATCTAAGGATATTAGGGACAAGCTCTGAATCCACGGCAATTAATCAAGTTGCAAGAAACATTATCTCTAGGTGGACGGAAGATATCCTGCGAATTTTTCAATATTACAAAACACGAAATGCAAACAACGATATAAATGAAATATATCTTTACGGTGGCACATCAAGTCTGTGCGGCATTACAGATTTTATTGAAACTGCAACAAGTATGCCTACCAAGCAAGTAGAGACACTAAGCAGCGTTATCCTTGATAAACAGATAACTGATATAGAGCTTAAGTATTATCTGAATTCAATAGGTGCAATTATAAGAAAGTAGGTTTTTCATAGATGAAGGATTTCAATTTTTTTTCGCCTTACCTGTTGGAAAAGCAAAATAAGAATTCAAAAATATGGTTTATCATCGCAGTTAGCTCTGTGCTTACAATAGGTCTGATTACTTTTACGACTTTCAATATTTATTATATGAATAGATATAAAAGCGAAATAAGCAAAGTAGAAAGTTACTTAAATTCAAAAGAGACTATGGAACAGCTTGAGAAATATGAAGAAGTATCTGAAAGGCTAGTTTTACTGAATACCTATTTTGACACAGTGAAAGAAATTGATGATAAGTTGGATTCTTATGATACTGTCAGTACGGAATTGCTTGATAAGCTTTCGTCCATTATGCCCCAGGATGCTTCTATGACAAACTTAGCTATTTCTAATAAAGATGTTGAGATAAACTATTCAATAAAAAGTTTGCTTCAAGCAGCAGAGCTAGAGCATAATTTGAAGGAACTAAACATATTTGAACAAGTGCATATCAATATTGTTGATATGCAGACAAACTATACTGCTATTATAAGCTGCAAGCTGAAGGATGTGAATAAAAGTGAAGCTCAAACTGACAAATAGAGAAAAATCATTGCTTATGATCACAGTTATTTGTTTGGTGGCGGCGTTACTTTATTATGCAGGCATTAAACCACAGCTGGATACGTTAAGCGAATTGGAAAAGAAAGCAATAGGCTATAGACAGATGATAGATAGCATCAAAGCAAAAGCAAGCCTTGATAATCATGTTTATAATGAATATAAAGCTTTAAACAATAAGACACAGGGGCTGCTGCGAAATTATTATCCAAGTATAATCCAAGAGAAGATCATCCTTATGATTGATGAAAAAATTAAAGAGACCGCCATAGGGCTGGTGTCCGTAACATTTACTGAGCCTGCATTAACAGACATCAATATGATGGAGAAAGAGAAGTCCACTCAAGAAAATGAGCTGGAGGATTTAGTAAAACAGTTATATAATGCAAGGAATGCTGATAAAAAGGAACAAAGCAATAAAGAAACGAAGGATGAGACCTATAAGGTCGAAAAAATGACTGTGTCACTCACCTTGGAAGGAAGCTACAATCAGATATACAATTTATTAAAAGAAATTGAGCAGGAAAATAGAAGTATTATTTGCAGTGAAATTAACATTACTTCTAATAATAGTAATATTTTAAACTGTGATGTAAAACTGGATTTTTATTCAGTTCCAAAGCCCTTTGATCAGGATCATGATTATTTCAATTGGGAGCTTACAGGTGAGTACGGAAAGGATTCCCCGTTTTAATTTGCTCAGTTCGAATTCATTATAGATACATCCAGAATAACGAATGGAGACATGTGTTTATTTGATAAATAATTATGGAGGGATTTTTATGTATAAATTAAAAAACTTTATGGAAGAAGTCGTGAATAAGAAAATAGATTCATTGTTAAATATAATGAATATATGCAGATGTGAGAAGTGCAGAAAGGATATCATGGCAATTGCCTTGAACGACCTGCCTGCAAAATATGTTGTTACTGAAACAGGCGAGTTATATACAAAGGTTAGAGAATTAGAGCAGCAGTTTGAAGTGGATGTTGAGACGGCCATTGTTAAGGCTGCTTTATTTGTAAGTAAGAATCCAAAGCACTAAGGGGAAATAATGAATATCGTTTTATTAGGCTTCATGGGCAGCGGCAAAACAACAATCGGCAAGGCTTTTGCTCAGAGAAAAAAATTAAAATTTATTGATACGGATGATGTGATAGAAAAACAAAATAATCTGTTGATCAAGGACATATTCAGCAGCTATGGGGAAGCACATTTCAGGCTGTTGGAAAAACAGGTCATAGATCAGCTGGTGGGTTTAGATAACTGTGTTATTGCAATAGGTGGCGGAGCTGTGATGTATTATGACAATCTTGATGCTTTAAAAAGAATAGGTACAACAGTTTTTCTAGATGCACCATTACAAAAGATTATCATGAACTTAAAGGGTAAATTTCGACCTTTAGTTGGCCATACTATAGATGAAGACAAAATGAGAGAGCTATTGGAATACAGATATCCCACCTATAGAAAAGCTGATCTGGTTATTCATACGGATAATCTTGATATACAGCAAATTGTAGATGAAATAACTGCTAAACTAGGACTATAAGGAGTCATTTATGTTATTGTTTGGCCCTTCAGGAAACTCGGAAATTTTTTATCAGCAAGGGCATAAAAGCTCATTGGAAATGCCCCCTTGGCTTAGAGCAATGAATCTGGGAGCTTATGAATATTCTTGTACAAGAGGTGTTAGATTAGGTCCGGAAACTGCGAAAAAGCTTGGCAGCATTGCTGTTGAAAATAATATTAAGCTAAGTGTCCATGCACCCTATTTTATTAATTTTGCTTCCATTGACCCGGAAATGATCAAAAAGTCTGAGACTTATATTTTAGATACAGTGGCTGCCGCAGAACATTTGCAAGCCGACAGAGTAATTGTTCACGTGGGCTCACCAAGCAAAGCCGATAGAGAAGAGGCTTATAATAGAGCTTATAAAAACCTCTACGAGATGGTAGAAAAACTAAAGGTCATTGGGAGTAAGGTTCGTATATGCCCTGAAACCATGGGGAAGAAGAATCAGATCGGATCTTTAGACGAGGTGCTTCAGTTGTGTTTAATAGATGATAGTTTGATACCTACCATAGATTTTGGGCATTTGCATGCAGTAAACAACGGTTCATTGCAAAAGAAAGATGACTTTAAAAGAATTTTTGAATGCATACTGAATAAACTTGGCGACAAGCGCGGCAAGCTCTTGCATATGCACTACAGTAGAATAGAATATACTGAAAAGGGCGGAGAGAAAAAGCATTGGACCTTCGATGACAGACAGTTTGGCCCCGATTTTGAGTTTTTGGCTGAGTGTCTGGTAGAGTATAAAATTCAAGGAACTGTTATTGCCGAAACAGCGGGGACAATGGCAGAAGATGCCGTCAAATTGATGTCTATTTATAACAAAATAAAAGAGCACCGTCTATTCACATTGGAAAATATATGATATTATATATAAAGATGTAAACAAACAACCAATGAGGTACAAATATGTCAAAACTACTTGTGATAAACGGCCCAAATTTAAATATGCTGGGCATTAGAGATACTTCTATGTATGGAATCAAAACACTGCAGGACATCAATCAGGAGATTTCCTGCGCTGCGGAAAAAAATCATCTAGAGGTTGACTTTTTTCAGTCAAATATAGAGGGTGAGATTATTAATACCATACAAGGAGCTTATGGAGCATACCAGGGAATTATTATAAATCCGGGTGCTTATACCCATTACAGCTACGCAATAAGAGATGCAATTGAAGCAGTAAACTTACCAGTTATAGAAGTACATATTTCAAATATATATAAGAGAGAAGAATTTAGAAGAAAATCCGTGATTAGTGATGTATGTTTAGGACAAATCAACGGATTAGGTTATGCAGGATATATTTATGCTTTGGAGGCTCTAAATCGATATTTGAAGGAGGTTCACTAATTTGGAAAAAAGATTAATCAAGCTGAGAGAAAAGCTTGCAGCCAACAGCTTAGATGCTGCCTTTTTATATTCAAAAGAAAATAGAAGATATATCAGTGGCTTTACCGGAAGTACCGGATACGTTATTGTAACCGCTGACAAGGCATTCTTCGTGACTGATTTCAGATACAGAGATCAAGCACAGAACCAGTGTAAGGATTTTGAAGTGGTCATACACGGCAGTTCTTTAATGGATCAATTAAAAGAAACCATATTAAGTACAAACATTAAAAATATTGCCATTGAAGAAGGTTATATGACTGTTGCTTTTTATGACAATTTGAAGAACAGTCTGGAAAATGTTGAGCTTCTCCCATTAAAAGGGATTATGGATGAATTGAGATTGTTTAAGGATGCCGATGAAATAGAAAGCATAGCGAAGGCTGCTTCTATTGCAGATGAGGCATTTACACATATTCTTAGCTTTATCAAACCAGGCAAGACAGAAATTGAAGTAGCTGTTGAGCTTGAGTATTTCTGCAAGCAGAAGGGTGCTACAGAAATGTCCTTTGATTCAATTGTTGCTTCAGGTGTTAGATCATCTTTACCCCATGGTGTTTTCTCTGAAAAGGTAATAAATAACGGTGAGTTCTTGACTATGGACTTTGGTTGTGTATATAATGGATATTGTTCTGATATGACAAGAACGGTATTTGTTGGAAAGGCTGATGAAAAGCAAAAGAATATATATAATACAGTTTTAGAGGCGCAGCAAAAGGCTTTAGAACAGATTAAGCCGGGAATGCTTGGCAAGGAAGTTGATAAGATTGCCAGAGACATCATCACTGCTGCAGGCTTTGGAGAAAATTTTGGACATGGATTGGGACATGGAGTTGGACTTGCAGTTCATGAAGAACCAAGGTTGTCACCTCTTGGCGAAAGAGCACTTGAAGCAAATATGGTAGTTACCGATGAACCAGGTATTTACATTGCTGAATATGGCGGTGTCAGAATAGAAGATTTGGTTCTGGTTACAGATCAAGGAAATAAAGTGCTAAGCAAATCACCAAAGCATTTAATTGAGCTTTAATCTTTAGCTAATATAAATAGTTTTTTTACAGTCAACAAATACTAATAAACAAAGAGAAAAAAATGGAGGGATCTGTTTAATGGTATCAGCAGGTGAATTTAGAAAAGGTGTAACCTTTGAAATGGACGGAAATATATTTACAATCATAGATTTCCAACACGTTAAGCCAGGTAAGGGTGCAGCATTCGTTAGAACAAAAATAAAGAATATAAAATCCGGTGCAGTGGTTGAAAGATCATTTAACCCAACAGATAAGTTTCCAAAAGCTCACATTGAGCGTAAGAATATGCAGTATCTATATGAAGATAATGGCTTATACTACTTTATGGACAACGAAAGTTATGAGCAAATTCCTTTAAATCACTCACAGGTTGAAGATGCAATCATGTATTTGAAGGCAAATGATAATGCATTTATTCAGTTCCATAAAGGTGAAGCTTTCTCAGTAGAGCCTGACAACTTTGTTGAACTGGAAATCACATTTACAGAGCCTGGTGTAAAGGGTGATACTGCACAAGGTGCTACAAAGCCTGCTACGCTTGAAACTGGAGCAACAGTTAACGTACCATTGTTCGTTAACCAAGGCGATAGAATCAGAGTAGATACAAGAACTGGCACATATATGGAAAGAGTTTAGTGAATATACATCGCTAAATTGGATAAAATATAAAAAAGGCTTCAATGGAAAAACTTTTAAATTAAGGAAGCCTTTTATGAAATGCATTACGGAACATTTGTTTAAGGTGGATTATGATGTTCCTATACATTTTAAAATATTGAGACAAAACTAAACAACAAAAGATAAGGAGGAGTAATGATGGAATATTTATATGAAAGAATAGCATACTTAAGAGGTCTTGCAGAAGGTATGAAAATTGACGAGAATTCAGATAACGGCAAGTTAATGGTGAATGTACTTGAGGTATTGTCAGATTTCGCTGATGCTATCAACGAACTTAATGATGCACAGGAAGAAATGGACGAATACGTAGAGGCACTTGATGAAGATCTATCAAGCGTTGAAGATGAGCTTTTCGGCGAAGATGAGGACCTTGACGATTTTGAAGATGAGGAAGACTACGACTATATAGAAGTAGAATGCCCACATTGTCATGAGTATGTATATCTTGATGAAGAACTATTGGAAAACGGTGAAAATGTTGTATGTCCAAACTGCCATGAGCCAATAGAATACGAATTGGATTATGATTGCGGCGAAGGCTGCGGTTGTGGTCATGTCCACCATCACGAATAAGAGATAAGTGAGTTTTTAAAGACTCCGGCTTTGCCGGAGTTTTTTTTATGCAAAAATTCATGGCATATTGTTACAAGCCTTCCCATAAGATTATATAACAAAGTCGTACAAGGCAGGTAAAGCTAATGAATCAATATAAAATACATGAGGTCCTAAAATATATGCCAAAGGATATCAAAGGCATAATAGAGAAAATGCAGCCGCTGCTTTTAGAGAGCATGGAGGAAGTCAGGCTTAGACAGAACAAACCTATCATTCTGTATGGGGGAGGAAGGGAATATATTATTGATAAAAATGGGCAATTGGTATTTGACCAGAGAAATGCTTATGTTTGCACACTGGAGGATATTAAAAACGCAGTCAGTCTGATCACAAATTTCTCCTTATATTCTTTTGAGGATGATATAAGAAACGGCTTTGTGACAATAGAAGGCGGACATCGCGTAGGTATATGCGGTAAGGCTGTGCTGGAGAATGGTCGAGTCAGAACCTTCAGAGATATCTCCTTTATCAATTACAGAGTGGCAAGACAAGTGTTGGGGGCAGCAGACAAGGTGCTAAACCATATCATTAAGATGGATAACTCCATTTATAATACACTTATTATCTCACCTCCACAATGCGGTAAGACAACGATACTCAGGGATATGGTGAGACAAATCAGCAGCGGGATTCCATCCATGGGCTTTAAAGGTAAAAAAGTTGGTTTGATTGATGAGAGAAATGAAATAGCCGCTTGTAGTATGGGCTTACCTAAAAACGATGTAGGAATAAGAACAGATGTATTGGACGGATGTCCAAAGGCCGAAGGGATTCTTATCATGATTCGTTCTATGTCGCCTGAAGTCATTGCTACAGACGAAATAGGAAGAAATGAAGATGCAGGAGCTGTATTGGATGCAATCAATGCCGGTGTGAAGATCATAACCACAATTCACGGCAGCGACATTGAAGATTTTTTACGGAAGCCTGCCTTAGATAAACTGCACAAAAATTTATTTGAGAGATATATCATCATGAGTCGCAGACAGGGAGTCGGCACCATAGAAGCAGTGCTGGACATGAATTACAAAGTATTGAGGAACAGCTTAACAAAGGAGAGAACAATATGATATTAAAAGTGATAGGCGGAATCATGGTATTAGCAGCATGCAGCATTTTAGGATTTGCGGCCGCGAACAGATACAGCCTTAGACCCAAGGATATTAGAAGGTTTAGATCATCGGTCCAAATGCTGGAAACTGAAATCATATATGGTTGTACGCCTTTGCCGCAAGCCTTTAACAATATTTCTGCCAAAGTGGAAGGACCCTTGAAAAGCTTCTACAGTATGATTTCGGAAGAATTAAATGGGGGCCATAGCTATAGCCTGGACACAGCCTGGAGCAGGGGTATAAATAAGCTCCTTGGTGAAACCTTTCTTAAAAGTGCTGATAAAGATATGATTGCTGAGTTTGGGAAGGTGTTGGGCAGCTCAGATAGAGAGGATCAGAAAAAGCACTTTGCGCTTTTTTATATTCAACTGAAGCAGCATGAGGAGGTAGCAGAGGAAGAACGGCAAAAGAACGAAAAGATGTATAAAACCCTTGGCTTTTTATCAGGTTTAGTCATATTTATTTTACTGGTGTAATATGCTTGTACAGTAAACAAATGTAGTAATTAACGAAGGGGGTCTTGAAATGGATGTAAACTTAATTTTTAAAATTGCTGCAATAGGAATCATAACTTCAGTATTGAGCCGCGTATTATATCAATCAGGAAAGGACGAGATTGCTGTAATCACAGGGCTTGCCGGTACTGTTGTAGTACTTTTGATGGTTATTGGGATGATTTCAAAACTATTTGATACAGTAAAAACTATGTTTCAACTATAGGTGATTTTATGGATATTATGAAAATAGTTGGAATAGGTATTATTGCTACAATTTTAGCAGTTATTTTGAGAGAGCAAAAACCTGAAATCGCACTACAAGTAAGCATTGTTACAGGGTTACTTATATTTGTGTTTGTAATAACAAAACTAAATTCTGTAGTAACTGTTCTGAAGTATTTTGCAAGTAAAACAAATATCGATTTACTATATTTCACTACCATACTAAAAGTCATTGCTATTGCATATATTACAGAGTTTGGCGCACAAGTATGCAAGGATGCAGGTGAAAGCTCCATTGCCAGTAAAATTGAATTTGGGGGCAAGGTGCTGATTATGATAATGGCGATCCCTATATTGGCAGCCTTAATGGATATCATAACAAAGCTTATAGCATAACAATCAAAAGTAAAACAAGGTGGGATAACATGAGAAAAAATAGAGCCAAATTTGTAATGCTATTTCTATTTGTATTATTAGCAATGCTTTTAATGAATGTTTATGCAGATGACACAGATAAAATTATAAAGGATCAAATGGATGCCTTGGATATAGATGAAATTCAAAGCTTTGCTGACCAAGTCAGTAAGGAAGCAGAAGGGACTATGCCGGCGTTGGATATAAAAGAGATGGTACTGGGTCTCTTTAAGGGCAATCCTATTGTCAATGTAGAGTCTCTCATACTTGGGTTAGGCAAGATGTTGATTAAAGAAGTTGTGCTTAATTTTAATGTTATGGGACAGATTTTAGTATTGGCTGTTTTTTGTGCAATATTGCAAAACCTGCATGGCGCTTTTGAAGGTACCAGTGTAGGCAAATTGGCTTACAGTGCTTGCTACATTTTAATAGCCATCATTGCAATTAAGAGCTTCCATACTGCTATGAATCTAGGTTCCCAAGCAATCGATACCATGGTCAGCTATACACAAGCTTTATTTCCCACAATGATCGCTTTGCTGGTCGCTGTTGGTGGAATAACTTCTTCCACAGTTTTTCAGCCTATCATATTCGGTTCAATCAGCTTGATCATAACAGCTATAAAGTTTTTTGTCATACCCCTGGTATACTTTTCAGCAGTGCTTTCGCTTCTGAACAACTTGACAGAAGGGATTAAGGTTGAAAGGCTGGCTTCTCTCCTGCGACAAATAGCTATCGGCATATTAGGTGTAATGCTTACGGTATTTTTAGGTGTTATATCTGTTCAAGGAGTAGCTTCTTCTTCTTTAGATGGAATGACTATAAAAACTGCCAAGTTTGCCATGGATAAGTTTGTCCCAATCGTAGGAAAGTTCTTAAACGATGCTTTTGATACCGTGGTAAGCTGTTCCATGTTAATTAAAAATGGCATAGGTATAGCCGGACTTGTTGTTCTTCTGATGATTTGCTTATTTCCATTAATAAAAATATTATCCATCATTGCTATCTACAAGATTACCAGCGCACTTATAGAACCTATTTTAGACAATCAAATTGTGAAGTGCCTCAATGACATGAGTAATTCTCTATTAATAATCTTTTCTGCAGTTATTTCAGTAGGCGTGCTTTTCTTCGTGTTTATCACCGTAATCATGGGTGTAGGAAACATGACAGTAATGCTAAGGTAGGTGATCATATGGAATTTATGAAAAGCTGGATTACCAATATTACAGTAGTGATCATTTTCACAATGCTGCTGGATATCATAATCCCCAATAATGATATGAAAAAGTTTGCGAAGGTAATTATGGGATTGTTAATTATACTTGTTATCATTAAACCCTTTTTAATGGTGAAAAATATCGGCTATCAGTTCCAAAGCACATTGACACAAGCAGAAGCTTATATTGAAGATCCAGCAAAAAATGGCGATAGTGTTGAGGTATTTCAAAATAATACTGCATTGGAGCTGTATAAGCAAAAACTTTCGGACAAGGTTGCCGAAATAGTCAAATCCCGGAAAGAATTTGAGAACAGAAATGTACGAGTTGGCGTTGATATAGAAAATGATATTAACAAAGAGGAATTTGGCAGTATAAAGGTGATTCAAGTTGTTGTAGAGGATGGAAACGGAAGTGAAATACAAGCTTCAACCATTGAGCCAATAAAAATTAATACAGAAACTGTAATTAATAAAAACCAAGACGAATATAATTGGAATAACAGTAAATTAAGCCAAGACCTCAGTGCGGATATAAATAATGCTCTTGGTCTTAAAGATACAGAAATATCAATAGAAATACAAGAGTAAAAGGGGGAGAACACAGTGGACTTATTTTCAAAACTTAAAGATCAGATAAAAAGGTTTAACCTTCAAAAGCTGAATTTAAACGCCAAGCTTGCTACAAATCTTATTATTATACTAGCTGTGGGTATAGCCTTTATTTTGGTCTCTGATTTCTATAGAGACTTAAACATTGGTGGAGCCGGGATGCAAGAAGATGCAGGCACAACAAACTTAACAGCCAGTCAAAATAATATCGGTAAGTCTGACGAAGTGACAGAGCTGGAAAATAGACTCGTTGAAATACTGGGTGAAATACAAAATGCAGGAAAGGTTTCTGTAATGATTACCTTAAAATCTGGCGGTGAAATAATACCTGCCAAGGATGAATCAGTTTCAGACAAGACAACAAACGAAAAGGATATGGAAGGAGGTACGAGGACTATCAATGAGAAGAATACTTCCGACCAAGTAGTTTTCATGAATGACCAGGGGGGGACCTCCAAGCCATTAGTGCTAAAGGAAGTAAATCCTGATATAAAAGGCGTAATAATTGTAGCAGAGGGGGCGAAGGATCCAAAGGTCAAACTACAACTGACAGAAGCAGTACAAACAGTTTTGGATGTGCCGGCTTATAGGGTATCTGTTTTTGAAAGCAACAAGTAATAATATAAGTTCAAGGGGGTAACAAAATGCTTTTTAAGAGAAAGAATATAGTAATCTGCTCCATGATATTGCTTTTATTCGTGGTAGGTTACGCCTACAATATGTTTACAACCGACAATTACATTGGTGTTAACTATAACTTGGAGATGGATGAACCAAGTGCATTTGATGAAATAACAGGAAATATAGATACACCTGCAGCAGATATAACTACAACAGCAATAGGAGAGCCTGCTTCAATGGATAAACAAGCTGCAGCTGTTATAGAGCAAGACCCTGCAGCAGTTGAAGCTTCCAGTAGTGCAGCTGCTACTTTCTTCAGCGAATACAGAATGGAAAGAGACAAGAATAGAAGCAAGGAAGTAGATATGTGGCAAGAGATCATAAGCAACCAAAATACAGAAAAAACCTTTAAGAATCTTGCACAAGAAGAGATCGTAAAGGTTCTGGCACTAACAGAAAAAGAAATGATCATAGAACAATTGGTCATGTCCTTGGGCTTTAGTGATGCTTTGGTATTCTTAACAGAGGATTCAGCAACAGTATTGGTTGAAGCAAAGGAACTTACTTCTGCGGATGTTGCCAAGGTTCAGGACATATTAATAAGAAAGACAAAATTTAGCCCTGCTAATATAAAAATTATGAAGAAGGATTGAACCACTGATATTTATTCAAATAATACATATAATATCTAATGATTATAATACACATAGCATGAGGTATTTGCCTGTTAACTTCCAAAATATGCCCATATATGTTTGTAAATATGAATAGTATTTGCTATAATAAGTTCAGGCGAATATTTATAACCTACAAGGGGGTGCAAATATGGAAAAAGAGATTAAAATTGATAATTATGGTGTAGTGAAAATTGCAGATGATGTGGTTGCTTTAATAGCCGAACTGGCAGCAAAAGAAGTTAAAGGCGTAATTGCGATGAGTGGCGGAATAGCTGACAGTATAACTGAAATTCTTGGCAAGAAAAATCCTTCCAAGGGTGTTAAGGTTGAAGTAGGTGAAAAAGAGGCAGCAGTTGATTTATATGTTATAGTTGAATATGGTGTAAGAATTCCTGATGTTTCATGGCAGGTTCAAGAGAATGTAAAGAAGGCTGTTGAAACGATGACAGGTTTAAGTGTTGTAGAGGTTAATATACATATACAAGGTGTTCATATAGAGAAAGAAATCAAAGAACCAAAAGAACCTAAGGAAGTAAAAGAAGTTAAAGAAGCAAAGGAACTAAAAGAGCAAAAATAGATATGATTCATACTAACCCTCTGATTACTCAGAGGGTTAGTTTAAATTTTTCTAATATACTGTAATTTTTGGTAGATACTATACAAAAGAAGACAAAGGAAAAACCTGCAAACTAAGATTAGGTATATGATTGCTTCAGCTCAGCGAAAGCATCATGATGGATACCATAAACTAATCCTTGCAGCGTTTATAAGGAGGACATATGAGTAGAAGAGTAGCGAGAGAATATGCCATTCAATTTTTATTCAGCTTAGACTTTAATAAAGCCGATGATGTAGAAAATCAATTAGAAGAGTTTTTGCTGCACAGGGATGCACACAGAGAAGAAGAAGAGTCAGCTTTGAATAAAAGCTCGAAAGACTATGCTGTAGAAGTAATAAAGGGTTCTTTACAGCACATGGAGGAAATTGATAAACTGATTGAGTTTCATACAACTGGCTGGAAAAAAGAAAGAATTGCAAAGGTAGATCTAGCCATATTAAGGCTTGCAATTTATGAAATTGTATTTAACAATGAAGTGCCTGATAGTGTAGCTGCAAATGAAGCCATAGAACTTGCTAAGAAGTACAGTACAGATGAATCAGGCAGCTTTGTAAACGGAGTACTTGGCAAGATTATTAGAGGTAAAGGCGAACAAGGTATATAAGCATGTACTTTTTAGGTATTGATACCAGTTGTTATACGAGCTCTGTGGCTATAGTAGACAATGAAGAAAACATCGTTTATGACGGTAGAATATTATTGGAGGTACCCGCAAAAGAAAAAGGGCTGCGACAATCCGATGCTATTTTTCAGCATGTGAACAATTTGCCTAGGCTATGCGGCGAGGCTATGAATAGAGTGGAACCCATGGCGATCAAGGGCATTGGTGTAAGTTTAAGTCCTAGAAATATTGAAGGGTCCTATATGCCGGTTTTCACTGCAGGTCATAATTTTGCTAAGGTTATTGCAGGATGTATCAAGGCTCCTATCATAGGGTGCTCTCATCAGCAAGGACATATCATTGCCGGGGCATGGAGCATAAATAAAGTTTTTGATGATATTCATTTGGCTTATCATATTTCTGGTGGTACAACTGAACTCTTGAGGGTGGCAGATATTGATGAAGCAATTGATATTGTCGGAGGTACTCAAGACTTAAATGCAGGTCAGTATATCGACAGAGTCGGAGTAGCTTTAGGGTTTAAATTTCCATGCGGTAAAGAGATGGACAAACTTTGCTATAATGATGAAGCAAGTGCGATTGAGCTGCCTATATCAGTGAAAGAGACAGTTTTAAGCTTTTCAGGGCCTGAGAGCCATGTCCAAAGATTCATCAATAAAGAAACGACTTTAGTAGAACCCTTTAAGACTAAAATTGCCAAATCGGTATTTTTAAATATCGCAGAGGCATTAGAAAAAACAATCATAAATGCCTGTGTAAAATATGACATAAAGGATGTATTGATGGTTGGAGGGGTAGCCTCCAACTCAATAATAAGTCACAAGCTTAAGCATAGCACCAAAATTAAAGCAAAAGAGATAAACGTAAGTATATCTAAGCCTGAATATTCCTCAGATAATGCAGTCGGAGCAGCAATTTATGCCAAAAGAGCATACCAGAATTTTGGAGGTCACAATGAGCAGCACAAAGATTTTTACAGTCAAAGAAATCAATAACTATATAAAAAGCATTTTTGATCATGATGTTATTTTATCCAATGTATATATTAAGGGAGAAATATCCAACTTTAAGCTGCATTCCTCCGGTCACGCGTACTTTACATTGAAGGATAATGACAGCAAAATGAAGTGCGTGATGTTCAAGGGCAGTGCAAGCAAGCTGAAGTTTATGCCGGAGGATGGCATGGCGGTTGTAGTTCAGGGGTACTTGTCCGTTTATGAAAGAGATGGTCAGTATCAGCTCTACGCAGCAGATATGATACCCGAAGGTATTGGTGCTCTTTATAAAGCTTATGAGCAGCTTAAAACGAAGCTGGCTGCTTTAGGCTATTTTGATGAAGTAAACAAAAAAACACTACCTTACTTGCCTAAAACTGTGGGAGTTGTTACTTCCGGTACAGGTGCGGCAGTAAGAGATATAATATCTATTATTCGAAGACGTAATGCTCTAGTAAATATTATTCTTTATCCTGTTCAAGTTCAGGGTGAAGGAGCGTGCAAAGAGATTGCGCAAGGTATTCAATATTTTAATCAAAAGAAAAATGTAGATGTTATCATTATGGGCAGAGGTGGAGGTTCTATAGAAGAACTGTGGGCTTTTAACGAAGAAGAAACGGCTCATGCTATTTTTAGTTCAGAGATACCAATTGTATCAGCAGTTGGACATGAAACTGATTTTACCATAGCTGATTTTGTAGCAGATTTAAGAGCTGCCACACCTTCAGCAGCAGCAGAACTGGTAGTGCCTGACAAGCATGCCTTAGCATCCCGCTTAAATCAGAATGTATATATACTAAACAATTATATGAATAAATATTTACAGGAAAAACGTTATAAGATAGAGTATATATCAAAGGGCAATGCATTTCGCCAAATCGAACAAAAAATACATAGCTTGATGCAAACGGTAGATATATGTAATAAAAGTCTGAACTATAGCATGCTGCAAATACTGAGCAGCAGCAAAAATAAGCTGATTATGAATATAGAGAAGCTGGATATTCTGAATCCTGCATCCGTGCTTTTAAGGGGATATTCATCAACCAGCAGGGCAGGTAAGATTATAACCACTGTAAAGCAGCTTTCCATTGGGGACAATATTGAAGTAGAATTTAAAGACGGCAGTGTTTCTGCAGAGATAAAAAATATCATAAATAAATAAGGGTGTGAGGTACTATGAGTAATAATATAAATTTTGAACAAGCCTTGGCTAGATTAGAAGATATCGTTAAAAAATTGGAGTCAGGAAATGTATCTTTAGATGAATCCATAGAAATATATCAAGAAGGAATTGCTTTGTCTAAGCAATGCTCCGGCATGCTGGAAGAAGCCGAGGGCAAGGTAATGGCCATTGTAAATAAGGAGCAGGATATCATAGAGGAGTTTGTAATTAGCCAAATCAAGGAGGCATAGAATGGACCTACATGAATATTTTAGCCTTAATAAAAGCATCGTGGAAGTGCAGCTTGAAAGCTATATAAAAGAAGAAGCAGAAATACCTGTAATAGTCGAAGCTATGAGGTATAGCTTGCTTGCAGGCGGTAAGAGATTGCGACCTATTCTAGCAATCATGGCATGTGAGCTTTTTGATGGTGATATCAAAGAGGTGCTGCCATTTGCTTGCGGTATTGAAATGATACATACTTATTCATTGATACACGACGATTTACCAGCTATGGACAATGATGATTACAGGAGAGGCAAGCCCACGAATCACAAGGTATTTGGTGAAGGTTTTGCTATTTTAGCTGGAGATGCATTATTGAATAAAGCCTTTGAAATCATGCATCAGGCGCTAGTAAAAACTCCTAAGCTGGAATATATTAAAGCAGCCGCTTATATCAGTAAAGCTTCAGGTACTGCGGGTATGATCGGTGGACAATGCATAGACCTACATTATGAAAACAAGCAAATTGATTCAAAACTATTGAATGCGATGCATGACAAGAAAACAGGTGCTATGATTAAGGCACCTTTGGTTGCAGGTGCATTGATTGCAGGTGCAAAGGAAGAAGATGTACAGCGTTTAGAAAAATTTGGTCAGCTCATAGGTTTGGCTTTTCAGATATCTGATGATATATTAGATGTGGAAGGCTCTTCAGAGAAGCTGGGTAAAAAAACTGGCAGTGATGCAAGTAATAACAAATCGACCTTTGTTAGCTGTTATGGACTCGATAAGTCAAAGGAAATGGCAAAAAGCATCATAAAGGAAGCTCAAAATAGTATTGACTTATATGGAAATAAAGGTTTATTATTAAAAGAATTATCAAACTATATTATAGAAAGAGATATTTAAGGCAACACAAGTCTTTAGGAGGTACTCATTTGGATTTTTTTACAGAGCTTTTAAGCAATAAGGTTTTAATTACCTGTGTAACCGCATGGTTTATAGCCCAATTGCTAAAAATAATACTTACTTTTTACACAAGTAAAAAGATAGATATAACAAGATTTGTAGGTTCAGGGGGAATGCCAAGCTCCCATACTTCCTTTGTAATGTCTTTAGCTACATCCATAGGGAAGATATATGGCTGGGCATCACCATTATTTGCAATGGCAATATGTTTTGCTTTTGTCGTTATGTATGATGCGGCAGGGGTTAGAAGAGCTGCAGGTTATCAGGCTAAAGTACTAAATATGATCATAGATGACCTGGCACATCATAAGCCATTGGCAAATGAGCGTCTGAAGGAGCTTTTGGGACATACTCCGAAAGAGGTTATGGCAGGTGCGATATTAGGTATAGTAATTGCACAGTTAATGATATGATTTATTCAGAGGTAGGGTAATATGAGTAATATACTAGACAGAATCAACTCACCGGAAGATTTAAAGCTGTTAAAGGAAAAAGAGTTGAAGCAGCTTTCAGGTGAAGTTAGAGAATATATAATCAATACTGTGTCTGAGACAGGTGGCCACTTGGCATCTAATTTAGGTGTTGTAGAGCTGTCTATCGCTTTGCACAAGGTTTTTGACAGTCCACAAGACAAAATAATTTGGGACGTCGGACATCAAGCCTATATTCATAAGCTTTTAACGGGAAGAAAAGAGCAATTAAAGACGATACGAAAATATGGCGGCCTCAGTGGTTTTCCAAAGAGATCAGAAAGTGAGCATGATATATTCGAAACGGGACATAGCAGCACATCGATATCAGCGGCCTTAGGTATTGCAAAAGCAAGAGACTTGTCAGGCGACGATTACAATGTAATCGCTGTTATTGGAGATGGCTCACTTACTGGCGGTATGGCTTTTGAAGCACTAAATCATGCAGGTGATTTTCCTACAAAACTAATCGTAATATTAAACGATAACAACATGTCCATTTCAGATAATATCGGCGGTATGGCAAATTATTTAAGTAAAATTCGTACAGTTCCTGCTTATTTCAAATTCAAGGCTCGAGTTGGCAGTGTGCTTAAGAAGATTCCTTTGCTAGGCAGTCCGATTTTTAATTCTGCAGAGAAACTTAAAAATTGGTTTAAATATTTATTAGTACCAGGAATTATATTTGAGGAATTAGGCTTTAAGTACTTAGGACCTATTGATGGACATGATATTCATAATTTGGAATATGTATTGAAGAGGGCAAAGTCCTATAATGGATACCCTGTTTTCATTCATGTTATTACAACAAAGGGAAAAGGCTATGAGAAGGCTGAAAATGCGCCGGAGAAATACCATGGAGTCAATCCCTTTGATATAGAAAGCGGCGAAAGTAAAAAAAGCAGCAGCGGACGAAGTTACTCCAATGTTTTTGGAGATTGGATATCAGAAGCTGCGTTAAAGGACAAACGCGTTGCTGCAGTAACAGCAGCAATGCCTGATGGTACGGGTCTAACTAAGTTTTCAAGACAGCACAAGGATAGATTTTTTGATGTAGGAATTGCAGAGCAGCATGCAGTTACTTTTTCAGCCGGTCTTGCGGTTGGTGGTTATAAGCCTTACTTTGCTGTATACTCCACTTTTTTGCAAAGGGCCTATGATCAAATTGCCCATGATGTCTGCATGCAGAATTTGCCTGTTACCTTTGCGATAGATAGAGCGGGAATTGTTGGTGCAGATGGGGAAACACATCATGGTGTATTTGACATTGCCTATTTAAGGCCAATGCCTAATATTACGATCATGAGCCCAAAGGATGGTAAAGAAATGGAGCAAATGTTGGATTTTACACTACAGCTGGATTCACCTTGCGCTATTAGATACCCTAGAGGGACAGAACATAATTTCGATGAAAACAACAACCCTATAAAGCTGGGTAAAAGTGAAGTTCTTTTGCAGGGCTCCGAAGCTGCAATCATTGCAGAGGGCAAAATGGTTAGAACAGCCTACCTGGCTTGTCAACAGCTTAAGGAAAAGGGATATACCCTGACCTTGATTAATGCACGGTTTATCAAGCCTTTAGATGAAGAAATGCTTATAGAAGCAGCTCAAAAATATAAAACAATATTTACTCTTGAGGATGGTATTTTATCTGGAGGTATGGGCAGTGGTATACTGGAGTTCTTTGATAAGAAAAATATAAATGCGAATGTTAAAGTAATTGCTTATGATGATAAATTTATAACCCATGGTGAAACAGAAGAACTGCATAAAATACATGAAATGGATGCAGAAGGCATTGCAGTAAGAATTCAAAGGACATTAGAAGGACTCAGATAGTGGAGGGAACAACTGACAATGGTTGATAAAAAAGAGAGACTAGACACACTTCTCGCTGAAATGGGCTATGCCAGCAGCAGGGAAAAGGCAAGAAGCATTATAATGGCAGGCTTAGTATATGTAGAGAATCAAAAGCTTGATAAGCCCGGTACAAAAGTAAGCGTCAATGCAAATATTGAGGTAAAAGGAAATCCTATTCCTTACGTTAGCAGAGGCGGATTAAAGCTGGAGAAAGCGCTGAAAGAGTTTGATATAGACTTAACAGGACTAACTACAATAGACATAGGAGCTTCTACAGGCGGCTTTACAGATTGTATGCTTCAAAAGGGCGCAGTGAAGGTTTTTGCTATAGATGTAGGCTATGGTCAGCTTGCATGGAGCTTACGAAGTGACAGTCGAGTCATATGCATGGAACGCACAAACATAAGGTCTGTGACACCTGAAATGTTGGGAGATTCCGCAGATTTTGCCACTATGGATGTCTCTTTCATATCCATTACAAAAGTATTGCCTGTTGCAAAAGCATTATTAAAGGAAAATGGCAGATTGGTTTGCCTTATAAAGCCTCAATTTGAAGCGGGAAGAGAGAAGGTAGGAAAAAAGGGTGTCGTTAGGGATAAGAACGTCCATAAAGAGGTTATAGAGAAAATTATTCATTTCTGTATAGATCAGATGGACTTTGAAATCCTCGGTCTCACCTATTCTCCAATAAAAGGTCCTGAAGGAAATATTGAGTATCTTGTATATTTAAGTAAAATAAAAACCATGGATACGCCTTTGGATATAGCAAAACTAATAGAGCATATTGTAGAAGAAGCTAATAGCAATTTGCAAAAATGATAAAAATAAGTGAAATATAAGTAGCCTTATTGGTTGAATTGTTATAAAATTATAATTGATGCAAAATGCCAATAATTAGAAATATTAATCAGCTTTGGTGGTGTATAACTTTATATGAATATAGGGATAATTTCAAACCTTGATAAGGATAAGGATCAGTTAATCACAAGACAAGTTATTAACTGGTTGGAAGCGCGAAACGTACAGGTTTATTTCGACGAGAGAATTTCTGCTGAGCTGGCAGTAGTCAAAGATAATTACTGTAATGAGCATATTTTCAAGCATAGTGACATTATTATTGTACTTGGCGGAGATGGAACATTACTAAATGTTGCAAGGCAAGCCTCATGCAATGGAGTGCCACTTTTTGGCATTAATATGGGACACCTTGGTTTCTTAACTGAAACAGAAGTTGACGATATGTATGCTTCGCTTGAAAAATTAATAACTGGTGATTACAGTATTGAAAAGAGAATGATGCTGGAAGCTTTTATAAGAAATGATGATGAGCCAACAAAGGATTTTATTGCGCTCAATGATATTGTAGTTGCAAAGGGAAATTTCTCCCGACTTATAACATATTCCATATTTATTAACGATAATTTTGTTGATGTGTATTCAGGTGATGGAATTATAGTCAGTAGTCCAACAGGCTCTACTGCATATTCCTTATCTGCAGGTGGTCCCATTGTTGCTCCGGATGTAGAGGTTTTATTAATTACCCCGGTTTGTCCTCATACCCTGCATTCAAGATCCATTTTAGTATCCAATAAAGATTTAGTTAAGATTGAGTTAGGTTGTAACAGCAAGACAGATATCATTTTGACAGTAGACGGACAAACAGGGATAAAAATAAACCCCGGCGATGTTGTAACTGTCAAGCAATCCATTTATTATGCACACCTTATTAAACTCAATAATAGAAGCTTTTTTGATGTGTTAAGAGCTAAAATGTCAGAACGACGAGATAATAATAAATAGGGCGGAGGTAGTAATATGAAGATTTCAAGACATGCT
Organism: Clostridia bacterium; assembly: GCA_029256325.1. Lineage (GTDB taxonomy): Bacteria > Bacillota > Clostridia > Lutisporales > Lutisporaceae > GWB2-37-7. The sequence continues at coordinate 21,737 of JAQSYD010000001.1, read as the reverse complement.
AAAATACTTGAGATTATTGAAAGACGTGAAATTGATACTCAAGAGGATTTGGCAGAGGAGCTGAAAAAAAGTGGCTTTAATGTTACACAGGCAACTGTCTCTAGAGACATTAAAGAACTAAGACTGATTAAGGTTCTAACTGAAAGCGGTAAGTATAAATACGCTGCACTAAGAGAGCATGATACAATGCTTAGTGAAAGATTGGTGAAGATTTTCTCCGAATCTGTATTAAGTATAGATTATGCAGGTAATATTATTGTTTTAAAAACTTTCTCTGGAGCTGCAGGAGGTGCTTGTGAAGCTATTGATGTCTTTGATCTTCCGGAGATTGTAGGGACCTTAGCTGGGGATGATACAATCTTCATACTGGTAAGATCTGCGGATCAATCTGAACAAGTAATAGAAAAATTTAAGAAGCTGATGAAATAGGTGATACACCAATGATATTGGAGATTAATATAAGAAACTTCATAATTATTGAACAGGAAACCATAAACTTCACTGCAGGATTGAATATTATTACTGGTGAAACCGGTTCTGGAAAGTCCTTGATTATTGATGCACTTCAGGCTATTACCGGAGGAAGATTCAGCAAGGATGATATTAGACATGGCGCTGAGAAAGCAATCATTTCAGCATTATTTGCCTTTGAGCATAATTCAGAGCTGGAGGCATTGCTGGAAGAATACGGGTTAGAAAAAGAAGCTGACAATACTTTGCTGATATCCCGTGAGGTGAGCACAGCAGGCAGATCGGGCTATAGAGTAAATGGACAAACTGTAACCCTTACAATGCTAAAAGCCATAGCCCAATGTTTGGTAGACATTGTGGGACAGAATGAACATCAGCTTTTATTCAATGCCAACAAGCATATTGAATTTGTAGACAGCTTTGGAGAACAGGATATTGAACTTATTAAATCCCATTTAAAGTCAGTCACTGAAAGTCTTAAGTCCATAGAAGCAAGGTATAAGGAGATTTGCGGAAGCAGCAGTGAAAGAGAACGCAAACTGGACTTATTCAAATTTCAAATAGAAGAAATTGAATCTGCTGCATTGAAGCCTGAAGAAGACGAACAATTGAAAGCCAAAAGGCTTTTGCTTATTAATTCAGAAAAGCTATATAAAAATATGACACAAGTATATGATAATATATTTAATAACGATCCTGCTGCAAGCTGTGCGGTAGATGTTTTAGAAGATTCAGCACATCGATTGAAGGAGCTAGAGCATATTGATAATAGACTTCAGGACTTTGTAGACGTCATTGAGGCGGCTTTATATCAATTAGAGGATATTAGGTCAGATATTAGAGATTACAAGGATAGTATTGAATTTAATGATGATGAGATTAACTTTATAGAAGAACGACTGGATCTGATCTCTAAGCTTAAAAGAAAATATGGCAGCAGCATAGAGGATATCATTGCATTTAAAGATGCTGCATCGAAGGATTATGAGATCCTTCTAAATAGTGAAAAGTTCGCATCTGAGTTGGAAAAAGAAATCAGCAGCCTGCGATTAAAGTATAATGAGCAAGCAAACAAGCTTTCTGCAATGAGAGAAAAGCTTTCACGAAAATTGGAGAAGCTGGTAGAAAAGGAACTTCAAGATTTAAATATGGAGGGCTCTGAATTTCAAGTAAACATTAAAAAGGATGAAGCAATCATTAGTTCTAAGGGGATAGATAGAATTGAATTCTTGCTTTCACCTAATCCCGGTGAACCACCAAAGCAGCTTTCTAAAATTGCCTCAGGCGGCGAGATGTCAAGAGTGATGCTGGCTATAAAAAATACAATCACAAAGGCTGAAAAAATACCCAGTATCGTATTTGATGAAGTTGATGCCGGCATTGGTGGTTTAACTGCCACCGTTGTAGGACAAAAAATTAAAAAAATATCTACGAACTCACAGATTATATGTATCACGCATTTAGCTCAAATTGCTTGTTTTGCTGATAACCATATTTATATAAGTAAAATTATAAACAATCATAAAACCTTTACTAAAATAAAGACTCTTGATATGCTGGAACGCACAGAAGAGGTTGCCAGAATGCTTGGCGGCAGTCCAAAGGATGAAACCTCCATGGCTCATGCAAGAAGGCTTATAACAAGCAGTAATTGATTATAACAGCAGCTTAGGCTGTTTTTTTTTGAAATTTAATAAACAAATTTTTATGCATAGAAAAAGCTATTTTTACTAAATGATATTGGTTCAATAGTAAAGTTTTTAAAGCATAATAGTTCTTAAAAAGGTTAACTTAAAATAAGAGAAATTAAATGAAGGAAGACTCTTCTGGGGAAACAGGAGAGTGATGCTATTGCATAAAAAAAATGCCAAATTCATGATAGTAAATTTGGTCATTATGCTTATGATAATCTTCGTAGCATATAATTTTGTAACAATATACAATTATCCAAATGAAATAAACCTTATGCAAGGGCACAGTCAAAAGCTGGAGAACTCACTTTTATGCAGGTTGGTATTAGATAAAATGGATGAAGGTAATATCAACCTAAGCAAGTTAAGCAGTAAGCTTACCTCGTTTACACTTATTAATGGAAAAGCAGAAGGCAGCGCCAATGCAAAGCTTAAAATATTTAATCTTTTTCCGATAAAAAATGTTCAGGTAAATGTCATTCCAGATAAAAGAATAATCCCATCGGGAGAAGCTATAGGTGTAAAAATACAAACAAAAGGTGTGTTAGTTGTTGGACTTTCCAGCATTACTACTGCAGACGGCAAAAAGCACAGTCCCGCCGCAGATGCAGGTTTTGAAATAGGTGATACAATATTAGAAATCAATGGTCAAAAAATTGAAAAAGACAGAGATATTACTAATATCGTCAATAACAGTAAGGAAGTATCTTTAAACTTCCTTATTGAAAGAGAAGGAAGGCAGCAGAAAATTGATGTAAAGCCTGTCCAAAGCTTGGAAGACAATATATACAGAATTGGCCTTTGGGTAAGAGATAATATAGCGGGAGTAGGAACAATGACCTTTATAGACCCTGACACAAATACTTTTGGTGCATTAGGGCATGGAATTACAGACATTGACTCCGGTGTATTAGTTGACATTTCTATGGGTTCCGTATTAAAGTCAAAGGTTGCTTCAGTTCAAAAAGCAAGAAAAACCGTGCCGGGGGAAATCGTAGGAATTTTTTATGAAAATGATAATCCCTATGGAAGAATTAATAAGAATACAAACTTCGGTATATATGGAGACCTAAACACAGACAGCATGCGTGATATGGCAAAACCGATACAAATTGGCTTAAGCTATCAGGTCAAAGAAGGACCGGCAAAGATTCTTTCTACAATTGATGGCAATAAGGTAGAGGAATTTGATATAGAGATTCAAAAAGTAAATAGACAAAATAGCCCGAATTCAAAAAGCATGCTTATAAAAGTAACAGATGAAAAACTTCTGGAAATTACAGGCGGCATCGTACAAGGAATGTCTGGCAGTCCAATCATACAGGAAGGCAGGATAGTTGGAGCAGTTACTCATGTGCTGGTTAATGATCCAACAAGAGGCTACGGAATATTTATTGAATGGATGCTTGAAGAAGCAGATATTCCATTAGAAAGTACAACTGAGGCAGCTGCGGGTCAATAAATTTTGTAATTTGGCTAAAAATCTGTGAAATTTTTTCACAGATTTTTTTTATAATGCTTAAATTTCAAAACTTATATGTCGAATGCTGTCGCTTTTAGTTATTTACAACATGTGGAAAATAATACTGGAACATGTTGTAATGTAAGCGATTGACAATCTATCTGCTCATGAACGATGTAAAGTAATGTAGCTTATCGCTGTACTATTTTGTATTAATATAGTGCACGATTGTTTAATTGAAAATAAAGGAAAAGACTCCACATTGTCGAATAATTTAACAGCAAAACAAATGTAGGAGGTATTTAAATGAATTTGGAGAAAATTAAGATACTAATAGCGGACGACAATAAGGATTTTTGTTGTATTTTAAGCGAATATCTAGGCGCACAACCGGATTTCGAGGTTATCGGTATTGCCAAGGACGGGTTAGAAGTAGTGGATCTACTTGACAAGGTTACGCCTGACATCATCATACTTGATATCATTATGCCTCACCTGGATGGCCTCGGAGTACTAGAAAGAATAAATTCCATGAATCTTTCCAAATATCCAAAAATAATTGTACTTTCTGCAGTAGGTCAAGATAAGATAACTCAAAAAGCCTTGACTTTAGGAGCAGAATACTATGTTGTTAAGCCATTTGATATGGAGGTTTTTTCAAAGAGAATCAGAGAATGTGTTGGTTCAAAAACAGAAGAGCCAGAGCGAAAAAACTATATTCAAAGTATAGGTTCATCTGCAATCATGAATTCAGCGCCAACTTCTCATGAACTTGAAAGTGCCATTACAAATATTATCCATGAAATAGGTGTTCCGGCTCATATAAAAGGTTATATCTATTTAAGAGAAGCAATAACAATGGTAGTGAATAATCTCGAATTGTTAAGTGCAGTGACTAAAGAGCTTTACCCATCAATATCGCGCAAGTTCAATACCACTCCAAGCAGAGTTGAAAGAGCTATAAGACACGCTATAGAAGTAGCCTGGAGCAGAGGAAGAGTAGATGTAATCAATCAACTTTTTGGCTATACAATTCATAACGTAAAAGGAAAACCAACAAACAGCGAATTTATTGCCATGATAGCTGACAAGCTCAGAATTCAAATGAAAATCAGTTAATATTTGAAATTATATTCTTATACATAATCAAGAAGCCTTTTTATTTATGGGATTTTAGAGTCTTATAAATAAAAAGGTTTTTTGTTTGTTAACTATCAGATATCTTTGCAACTTTTGAGCATCATTTTAATATGCTGGTAAGGGGTGGCGCAATGCACAATATCATAATTGACAAAAGAAAAAAGGCGATCATAGCAACACTATCAGGCAATGTAGGAATCGAGCAGGCAAACAATATGCTAACAGATTTTAAGAAGTCCTTAAGTGGTTTAAACATTCAAGAGTACATTTTAGTTATAAGCCCGGATAATCTATCTACATCATTTTTGGTCCTTCCAATACTTCAAAATTTTATTCAACTGGTAGCTCAACTAAAGTTTAAAAAAATAGTTCTGATAAATTCTGATAAGTATGCTGCACTTATAAAGCAAAGCTTAAGCAACTATGGTGTTGCTGACAGCTTGCGATATGCAGCAAGTGTTGATGAAGCATTACAAATGAAATCATGATATTCATATTCATAAATGAAAAGTTATTCTCATTTAAAAAAGGCATTGAAATTATTCAATGCCTTTTTTTAGTGAAGCTCGTTTTCGCGTAAGATATCCACATAACAATGAAGGAGTGTTTCCTCATTGGCGCAGCCCTGTATATAATACCAGTCTTTAACTTTTTTCTTTGTTTCGTCGTTCAAGCTGTTTACTTGCTCCGGATAAACCGCTATAATTTCATGAGTCTTCTTATCCCTCAATCCAACGGTAGCTTTACCAACTATTTCTTTCATAAAATTTCCTCCTAGAAGCTTAATCTAAAGTATAAATTTAATTAATTATTAGCTTTTGTATTTTAAGTATTAATATTCAAGTTCTACTTTGTATTATTTTTGTAAATTATTTTAATAATAAACATAGATATGTTGCAAAAAAACGTTATAAGACAACTCAATGGATATATCTGCTTCCACATTATAAAATAGTATTTTTTACAACATATGGTTATATGATAATGTTTTACACGATATGAATTCAAAATAAATGGCTAGTGGAAAACATATTGGCGGAGGTGTTCAAATTTAATGTATATAGAAGGATTTGTCAAAATTGGCACCAGAACCAAGGAGTTAATAAAATATTTATCCGCTGAAGACATTGCTGTAATACAGCATGATGATATAGATGAGCTTGCTGCAGAAGCCTTAATCAAAACAAGACTAAAAGCAGTTATAAATACAGGCAAGTCAATGACAGGTGGCTATTATTCACGAGGAACCTCTATGCTTGTAAGCAGCAATATACGGCTTTATGACACCAGTTTAGAGATTACTGCTTTTAAAGACAATGATTTTGTACGTATAAGGGGCAAGGACTTAATTCTAAATAGTAGTTGTTTATATAGTAATTCTTGTCAAATGATAAATAACGAGTATATTCAACAGCGTACCATAGAATGTGGTTATAATCACAATAATCTACTGTGCGGTTTTATTAATAACACCTTGGAGTATGCAGAAAAAGAAAAAGATTTTATATTGAATTTTACAGATTATCCGAAAATCAACTCAAATATGAAGGACAAATGTGCAATTGTTGTTGTAAGGAGCTCAGAGAGCAGAGAAGCATTGGCATCCTTAAAAGATTTTATAGGAATAAAAAAGCCTGTTTTAATTGGCGTTGATGGAGGCGCCGATACAATCATTAGCTGCGGGTTTACCCCGGATATACTGATTGGCGATATGGACAGCGTTTCCGATGTTGGAATATTTAGAAGCAAAGAAATAATACTGCACTCATATCTAAATGGCACCTGTCCATGTTTAGAAAGAATAATGTCCTTGAATATAAAATATAAGATTTTGCCTATGCCTGGTACCAGTGAAGATATTGCATTACTGTTAGCTTATGACAAAGGAGCTTCAAGCATCATCTTGATAGGTGGCCATAGTTCAATGACTGATTTTTTGGAAAGAGGTCGTAAGGGAATGGGCAGTACGTTGATTACAAGGTTAAAGATTGAAGATCGGTTAATCGATTATAAGTATATTAAAAAACTAAATACTTTATCAGCTAATAATGCTCCATTGCATGACGTGCAAAGTGAAGGTGATTTGCTTTGGATGAAAATGTAACTGCCATAGTGCCTGCCTACAATGAGTGTGAAAATATTGAAAAGACAATAGAAGCTTTAAAGCAAATCAATGGAATAACTGAAATTATAGTTGTTAATGATGGCTCTAATGATAATACCTATGAATTATTAAGAAAAATAGACAATATAAAAGTGATTCATCATGCAATAAACAAAGGAAAGGGGCATGCAGTTAAATCTGCATTATCCTTTGTTACGAATGATTATGTGTTGTTGGTTGATGCTGATTTAAAAAACAGCGCCTTAGAAATGAAAAAACTTGTAGAAAGTGCTAATAAGGACAGAAAAAGCATGCTAGTAGCTATTTACCCGAAGCCTTTGAACAAGGGCGGTTTTGGTCTTGTCAAGACGTTGTCTCAAAAGAGTCTTTATCTGCTGACCTCTAAAAACTCTAGTTCAGTTTTAAGCGGTCAGCGGCTTATTTATACTGACTTTCTCAAGCAGATAAACCTGCCGGATAACTTTGGGTTGGAATTTAAAATAACCTTGGAAGCCCTGCGCAATGATATTACAATAGTTGATATTCCCTTGAATATCAGACATAGAGAAACGGGGCGCAATATAAGGGGCTTTATTCATCGGGGAAAACAATTTACAAACATATTAAAAGTTATAATTAGGGAATTGATATAATGAAATTTAATAATTTAATGTTTTTTAAAATTTCAATGCTCATACTATTTACAATCCTTATTTCAAGAAAAGTGATTCTGCTTTCATATAGCCTGCTTAAACATGCGGGCTGTACACTGAAAAATTATCGCGGCAGTGAAGTCATATTTGGAATGGGTATTGTTTTTGTGCCTGTACTGCTTACATCCGCAGTCTTTGCTTTGTTATTATATAGCAGTAAATTTTCTATTTTCATTCCCTATCTGTTTGCTGTCTGTGCAATTGGTTTTGCTGGTTTGCTGGATGATCTTATAGGCAACAAACAAGTGAAGGGTCTTAAAAATCATATTGAAGCCTTCATGAAAGGTGAGCTTACAACAGGGTTTGTAAAAGCTTTTATTGGTTTTATCTCTTCCATTGTCATTTCTTATGGGATTTCAAAGAATGTATTAGATTTTTTATTAAATATTTTTAATATAGCTCTCTTTACAAATGCATTAAATCTTATGGATTTACGCCCAGGCAGATGTATAAAGGCTTTTTTAGCCATCGGCTTTATTATATTTATAAGCAACTTACGTGAGGTGTTATTCCTATTGCCTTTGATTATTATGGTTACAACGTCTCTAATTTATCTGAAATATGACTTAAAAGAAGTATGCATGTTAGGGGACACAGGCTCTAATATACTTGGTATTACCTTAGGATATTTTAGCGCAATAACCTTCGATATAAGCGGCAAAGCAATCATTTTTCTTGCTTTGTTTATAATGAACGCTGCAGCAGAAAGGTTATCGATTACTAAATTGATAGCAAACAATAGGTTTCTTAATTATTTAGACAACTTGGGAAGGAGCAGTAGCTAAATGATCAAGATGATAGAGGGAACCGTTAAAAATATTTACTTTATTGATGAAAATATTACCAAGTTTATTGCCCTAATAGATAATTTAGAGCATAACTGCATCAATTATAACTCTTTAACCGGGTGTATTCGACTTGATGATAAAGTACTTCTGAATACAACTGCTATTGAGCTGCAGTTGGGTACAGGAGGCTTTCATTTTGTAGTGGCTAATTTAAGCAATCCTATGGTAAATAATTTAGCGCAAGGACATATCATGAAGATGAAATATACACCTATTCAGATGAATTTCATGACTGTTGAGACTCAAGAAAGCCAATATCACCATATATTCAATGAATTTGAATCCCTTGATGGCATGCCTGTGATCATTGGTTCACTGCATAGTGTACTTGCACCCAGCAGTATATATTTAAAGAGCATCAGACCAGAGCTTAGGATATGCTATATTATGACAGAGGGCGGTGCATTACCTATTTATATGAGTGATATCGTGAGGCAGCTAAAGCAGGAGGGGTTCATTGATAAAACTATAACCTACGGAAATTCTTTTGGAGGAGACTTCGAATGTATTAATATTTATACTGCATTAATTGCTGCAAAGGAAATCGTCAGGGCTGATATTGCTATTGTATGCATGGGGCCAGGTATCGTAGGCACAGATACAAAGTTAGGCTTTAGTGGCGTTGAACAAGGCGGTATTGCAGATGCAGTAAATAAACTTAAGGGATATGCAGCGGTGGTACCCAGAATATCCTTTGCCGATAAGCGAATAAGGCATTATGGTATAAGTCATCATAGCTTGACAGTGCTAAAGCAGCTTTGTTGTACGAGAGTAAATGTTGCTTTTCCAATTATAAAAAATACAGAGTATATGAAACTTATTGAGAAGCAGATCCTTGAAAATAACATAGAAAGTCTACATAATATTAATTATGTAGACTCATATGATATTGAAGAGGTTTTAAGCAATCATTCTAAATATCTTAAAAAAATGGGAAAAGGACTTGAGGAAGATAGAGACTATTTTATTAGCTGTGCTGCAGCAGCAAAGCTGTGTTTACGAAATTTGAACTAGTTTAGACTATTCCGATAGTTTAGAGTTTCTTGCTTTAAATATTCTGCTAAAGTCATGCTTTTATTTTCAATGGAAGCTAGATGAAGACGAATATCATTTATTTTCCCTGCCAAGTAAATGCTGTTCTTACCGATTAATTTTATCATGATTACATCTCCTTTTGAATCGTGCTACAATATCTATATGACTAAATAAAAAATATATTCTACTGGGAGGACATAATATGAATTTTAATGAGAAAACAATTGATGTAAAAGAAATTTTTACTGGAAATATAATTAAGGTAGAGCTGCAAACCGTAGAACTTTGCAATAAGAAAAAAGCACAGCGTGAAATAGTTAGACATCGAGGAGGGGTAGCTGTTCTTCCAATTACAGCGGACAATGAAATCATTATGGTAAGGCAGTTTAGAAAGCCTTTTGATGAAGAACTGTTGGAAGTACCTGCAGGTAAGATTGAAAAAGATGAGAAGCCAGAAGTTTGTGCTGTTAGAGAGCTGCAGGAAGAGACTGGCTTTATTGCCGATAAAATAAGCTTTATAAATGTAATGTATCCTTCTCCTGGCTATACAGATGAAAAAATATATATTTACAAAGCAGAAGGCTTAAGAGAAGGAGAGCTTTTCTTAGATGAAGATGAATTTTTGAATGTTGAAAAGTATTCTTTTATGCATGCAGTTGAAATGGTAAAGGCAGGAATCATAAAGGATGCCAAAACGATTATTGCTATTATGCTATTAGCTTGTGAAAACAGCTGATTAGATGTTTTATACTGAGAGTGTTTGTTGAAATTTTTCATATAGAAATAAATTCATAATGTAATTCCCTAAAGCATATTAATTTATAAGAATGTGGACAAAAGCTAAGGGGAGGTTTTCATTATGCTGATAAGGTTAAATGAAACAATTAGAAGACATTTAGCAGATAATATTATTTCATATGCTGTTATAGTATTTTTCTTTATATTAGGCATTAGCTTAGGAGCGTTAACAGTAAGTAACATTGACATTGATACAAAAGCGGATGTAAAGGCTTACATAGATGGCTTTGTCAGTATCAGCAGAACAGACAGTGTTCACTCAATTGAAATATTAAAGCAGTCTATAAAATTTAATCTCCTTACCAGTACGGCTTTATTTTTAGCGGGACTAACATATTTAGGGATCTTGATTGTTCCTATAATATCAACGTTTAGAGGATTCTGTTTAGGCTTTACAGTAGCGTTCTTAACAGATTCTTTAGGTAATGGAGGCTTTTTACTGTCCTTAGTATCGATTCTTCCTCAAAATTTAGTGTACATACCTGTCTTGATTATTTTCTGCGTCTGTTCATTTAGTTTAGCTTTTGCTGTACTTCAGAGCAAGCTTAGCAGGAAAAGCAACGAAGCGGCTGGTTACTTCTGGTCTATAGGAATGACAGCTCTATTCTTGTTCTTTATTATGTTAGGAGGTAGTATTATAGAATCATATATAACTCCATATTTAGTAAAACTGGTAGCGCCGTATTTAATGTAACTTTAGAAATGACAATTTACGAGGAGGCTTATAATGACTTACAAAAATGAAAACAATTCGATGTTGACCTTTATCCAATTATTTTTGATTTTGTTTGTTATATTATTTATACTACCGGGGATGATTGATGGATTGCTAAATATGTTTGTACTGTATCAACAGCCAAGCGGAAACTCTTTATTGGTGTCAAAACCCCTTTATGAAAATCTGAAATTTGGGCATAAATATTTATTAATTCTGAAAAATATAATAATTAGTTTGTAAATTTTTCATTTAATGGAGGAATTTTAAAATACGTGTTGAATATAGTTATGGATAATCATATAAAGGGGTAAGCTGTATGAACTATATTGAGTTATTCTTCAGTTATCTAGAAAAAGAGAAAGAGCTTTCAGCAAATACTTTAGATTCCTACAAGAGGGATATTAAACAGTTTGAAGCTTATATTCATCAGCACAATCTGAAAATAGAAGAAGTAACAAAGACTTTTATAATCACTTATCTGATATATATGCAGAAAAATGGTAAGGCTACTTCAACAATTTCCAGGAATTTGGCTTCAATTAGATGTCTCTATCAATACTTGTATAATTCAAGGTATATAGATGCTGACCCGTCCTCAAATTTGGAATCACCGAAGGTGGAAAAGAAGCTGCCTTCTGTTTTGACTAAGAAAGAGGTTGAACTGCTTTTGGAACAACCAAAGCCCTCTGATGCAAAAGGGGCAAGAGACAAAGCAATGCTTGAGCTTCTATATGCTACTGGCATAAGAGTGACTGAGCTAATTTCTCTAGAATTAAATGATATAGACTTGAAGGGTGGCTTCATAAAATGCAGCACCACTGAGGTGAAGTCAAGAACGATACCTATAGGCAACATAGCCTTAAAATATTTAAAGATTTACATAAGTGAGTATCGCAGATTATTAAACCCCAGCGAAAATGAAAGTTCTTTATTCTTGAATTTTCATGGAAGTAAAATGACTAGACAAGGGTTTTGGAAAATAATTAAATATTACACTGCAAAAGCTAAGATTAATAAAATCATTACACCACACACGCTTAGACACTCCTTTGCAGTACATTTAATAGAAAACGGAGCTGATTTACAGGCCATACAAGAAATGTTGGGCCACTCAGATATATCGACAACGCAGGTATACAGCAAAATAAATAAGAATAGAATTATGGAAGTTTATAACAAGACACATCCAAGGGCTTAAAGCCCTTTTGTGTTTTCTACAGTTAATTGGAAATGGAGGAATTTATATGATCGACAGAGTTATTCTGGTAGTAATGGATAGTGTTGGTATAGGGGAATTACCCGATGCAGACCTCTATGGAGACAAAGGCAGCAATACTCTAGTAAACATTCTAAAGAAAATGCCCAACCTAAGCTTAGATCATTTGACTAGTTTAGGTTTAGGAAACATAGATGGTTTGAACATCTCTAAAGTAGATAATCCGAAGGGAGCCTATGGTAAAGCCTTGGAGCTTTCACCGGGCAAGGATACTACAACGGGACATTGGGAAATAGCGGGAATCACTTTAAAACAAGCATTTCCTACTTATCCGCATGCCTTTCCACAGTCATTCATTGAACAATTTGAAAGAGCGATTGGAAGGCCAACAATAGCGAATGAAGTAGCTTCCGGCACTGAGATTATATCAAGACTAGGAGATGAGCATGTAAAAACAGGATACCCTATCGTTTACACTTCAGCAGATAGTGTTTTTCAAATAGCAGCTCATGAGGAAGTAATACCGCTGGAAAAGCTGTACGAGATGTGCAGTATCGCTAGAAAAATGCTTACAGGAGAGCATGCTGTCGGAAGAGTAATAGCCAGACCTTTTTTAGGAACCTCAGGAAATTATAAACGAACTTCAAATAGAAGGGATTTTTCCCTGCTGCCTATATCAAAAACAATGCTGGATGTAATTAAAGAAAGCAATTTATCTGTCATGGCAGTCGGTAAAATAGAAGATATATTTGCAGGTGTTGGCATTACGGATGCAGTTCACACAAAAAGCAATATGGATGGTGTGGAAAAGACCTTGGAATATATGAAAACTGGTAAAAAAGGTCTGATATTCACAAATTTAGTTGATTTTGATATGACGTATGGCCATCGTAATGATGTAGAAGGCTATGGCAATGCATTGAAGGAGTTTGATAACAGATTGCCTGAAATTATGGAAAGCATGAAGGATACAGATGTTCTGATCATTACTGCTGACCACGGCTGTGATCCGACAACGGCAAGTACTGACCACTCCAGAGAATATATCCCATTGCTTGTTTATGGAAAAAAAATAAAGCCTGGCGTAAATCTTGGCATTAGAAAAGGCTTTAGCGACATTGCGGCAACAGTTTTAGATCTATTAGAGCTTCCTGTGATGACCGGGGGGAAATCATTTAAGGAAGAAATATTATAGAAGAAGGAGCAAAATAATGGCAGATAGTAATTTGATTTTAAAAATTAATGAAGCAAGGGACTACATAAGAAAACAGGTAGATTTTATGCCTGAGATAGGTCTGATCCTTGGTTCTGGTTTAGGCGTTATGGGGGAAGAAGTAGAAAACAAAATAATAATCAATTACAGTGATATACCGAACTTTCCGATTTCCACCGTTGAAGGACACAAAAGCCGCTTTATATTCGGCACCTTGAACAATAAAAAGGTAGCCGTAATGCAAGGCAGATTTCACTTCTATGAAGGCTACAAAATGCAAGAGGTTGTTTTTCCTGTTTGGGTAATGAAAGCACTTGGAATAAGTAAGCTTATCGTAACCAATGCAGCGGGTGGCGTGAACAAGAGCTTTACACCGGGAGATTTGATGCTGATAAAGGATCATATAAATTTTGCAGGCACCAATCCATTGATGGGAAAAAATATTGAGGAGTTTGGACCAAGATTTCCTGATATGTCCAATGCATTTAATAAAGAGCTTATGAACATTGCGAAGAACTGTGCAGACAGAAATGGTATTGCAGTTCAAGAAGGTGTCTATATGATGTTTACAGGTCCTAATTATGAAACTCCAGCTGAAATACGCATGAGCAGAGTCTTAGGCGGTGATGCGGTAGGCATGTCAACAGTACCTGAAGTAATGGCTGCAAATCATTGCGGCATGAAGGTACTAGGCATTTCCTGCATAACCAATATGGCAGCAGGCATACTAGACCAACCGCTGAACCATCAAGAGGTAATGGATACGGCTGAAAAGGTTAAGGCAAAATTTGTCACCCTTGTAAAAGAAATTGTTCAAAATATATAGAATCGGAGAGTAATTTTATGAATTATCTAGAAAGAATCAATAAAGCTGCTGACTTTATTAAAAGTAAAATAGATTTTGAGCCTGAAATAGGTATAATACTTGGCACTGGGCTGGGTTCCCTAGCTGAGCATATAGAAAATCCAATTGTTATTGAATACAAGGATATCCCTGAATTCCCTGTTTCCACGGTAATAGGTCATGCAGGCAGATTATTGGTTGGAACTTTGGAAGGTAAAAAAGTAATAGCAATGCAAGGAAGATTCCATTATTACGAAGGTTATTCAATGCAGGACATCACTTTGCCGGTTAGAGCAATGAAGGTATTAGGTATTAAACTGCTTCTTGCAAGCAATGCGTGTGGTGGTCTGAATCCCGCCTTTAAGGCTGGTGATATCATGGCTATTACGGATCATATCAACATGATGGGCTCCAACCCTCTTATCGGTGCTAACCTGGAGGAATTTGGACCAAGATTTCCTGATATGTCTGAAGTTTACAACAGAGAATACATAGATCACTTGGAAGCAATTGCAAGAAAACAAAATACAACGCTGCAAAAGGGAGTTTATTGTGCCATTAGTGGACCGAACTATAACAGCAAGGCTGAGCTTAGGATGCTTATCGCAATAGGCGCAGATACAGTTGGCATGTCAACAATACCTGAATGTATGGTTGCCAGGCACTCAGGCTTAAAGGTAGTAGGTGTATCTTGTATCACAGATATGGCTATTCCTGATACCATGACTTCACCTAGCCATGAAGAAATTGTAAAAGTGGCGGAGGGAGTAAAACCGAAATTTGTCTCATTACTGAAGCAATTTATTAAAGAGGTGCAGCTGTAATGAGAATGTATGACATTATATTTAAAAAAAGAAATGGTGAAGAGCTGACGAAGGAGGAAATTGATTTCTTTATTCAAGGTTATACAAAGGGTACAATTCCTGACTATCAGGCTTCTGCACTATTAATGGCTATTTATTTTCAAGGGATGAATAAACGAGAGACTGCTGAATTGACTTTGTCCATGGTTCATTCCGGGACAACAATCGATTTATCCTCCATTAAGGGGATCAAGGTAGATAAGCATAGTACTGGAGGCGTTGGTGATAAAACTACTCTTGTATTAGCTCCAATGGTGGCTGCTGCAGGTGTTCCTGTTGCCAAAATGTCCGGTAGAGGTCTCGGACATACAGGAGGTACCTTGGACAAACTGGAATCCATAGAAGGCTTTCGCGTAGATTTGCAGCTTGATCATTTTATTAAGAATGTAAATGAAATTAAAATAGCGGTCTGCGGTCAGACAGGAGATTTGGCGCCGGCTGACAAGAAGCTTTATGCGTTGAGAGATGTAACGGCAACGGTTGATAATGTATCACTCATAGCCAGCAGCATCATGAGCAAGAAGCTTGCATCAGGAGCGGATGCCATTGTCCTAGATGTTAAGACAGGCAGCGGTGCATTTATGAAGACGATAGATGACAGCTTTGTACTTGCTAAGGAAATGGTAGATATCGGTACAAATTTAAATAAGAATGTTATTGCTATGATCACTGAAATGAATGAACCACTTGGCTACGCGGTAGGCAATTCTCTGGAGGTTCAAGAAGCAGTGGCAACGCTAAAGGGCCATGGCCCGGAGGATCTGCTGCACCTTTGTATTGAATTGGGAGCAGCGATGCTAGTTGTAGGCGGTCGTACATCAAATATGGAGGAAGCCAGGGAAATACTTGGCAGGACTATAAAAGATGGTACAGCAATAGAAAAGCTTAAGGATATGGTGAAAGCGCAGTATGGCAATTGTTCACAGATAGATGATCCGGATTTGCTGCCTCAGGCGAAGCATATTGTAGATATAACAGCTGAAACAGAGGGCTATGTGCATGGAATTGATGCAGAGGAAGTAGGAAGAGCTGCTCTTGTAATAGGTGCAGGTAGAGAAACGAAGGAATCCCCTATTGATTATTCCGTGGGAATTTTACTAATCAAAAAAGTGGGAGATAAGATTTCTAAAGGCGATATTCTTGCAAAGGTACATATAAATGATATGTTAAAGCTAGAAGAATGTACGGAGAAGCTGATAGAAGCTTATGATATATCAATGGAAATTCCTGATAAGCGCCTCTTGATATTTGGCAAGGTGGATAAAGAGGGTATACATAAATATTAGACTTCAAAGCTGCTTATGTTTACATAAAGCAGCTTTTTTCTATTTTTTAACAATAATTCAAATTTTAAGCCTAGCTGTTAGAAGCTTTAAAAAGAATAACAAATCTCCTTAAAGGGCAACATAATGGCAAATGAAATATAGGAGGATTGTTATGAGAAGGCTAAAAAATAATAATATAACCAGACTTATATTATGCACCTTTTTGTCCATCATTTTAATACTTGGCAATATATCCATACTCAATGCTGACGGTATGGATCTCAATTGCAAGTCTGCCATATTGGTTGATGCAGCATCCGGTGAAGTAATTGTTGAAAAAAATCCTCATGAAAAGCTTCCTCCAGCTAGTGTTACCAAAATAATGACTATGCTTTTAACGATGGAAGCGTTGGATTCAGGAAAGATTAATTATGAGGATAAAGTAACCATCAGTAAGCAGGCAGAAAGTAAAAGCACAGAGGGGACTAGGCTTTTATTGGAAGCAGGGGAAGTAAGAACTGTTCACGAACTACTATTGGGTATTGCTGTAGAATCGGCAAATGATGCATGTATCGCAATTGGTGAATACATATCAGGCAGTGAAGATGAGTTTGTTAAGCTTATGAACAAAAGAGCAAAAGAATTGGGAATGAATGATACGAATTTTATGAACGCCAATGGATTACATGAAGATGGTCATGTTACATCTGCTTATGATATTGCCGTTATGTCAAGAGAACTTATAAAGCATCAAAAGATTTTTGATTATATATCTAAGTATATGGTTGACGTATATGTAGGCAAAAATAACGATGTGTTGAGATCTTTAACAAATAAAAATAAAATGGTAAGATTCTATCAAGGGTTTATAGATGGTATTAAAACAGGCTATACACGACAAGCGATGTATTGCATATCAGTAACTGCAAAGAAAAATAATCTTCGTTTAATAAGCGTAATTATGGGAGCACCAGATGTACCGATCAGAACAAAAGAATCGAAAAAGCTCTTGGATTATGGTTTTGCAAATTACTCTAATTATTCAGTTGCTAAAAGTGGCGATGTTATTAAAGAGCTTCCGGTATCCAAAGGGGACAAAAACAATATTAAAGTCGTTAGCAACAGCGAAATTAGTGTATTGATTAAAAAAGGTGAAGAAAAGAGCGTCAGAAATGAAATCAGTCTCCCGGAAATGGTGGTTGCCCCTATTAAAAAGGATCAGCAAATAGGAGAAATGATCTTATACAAAGATGATAAGGAATTGGCGAAGTTTCCATTGGTATCAAGCAGTGATGTAGAAAAATCATCCTTCATTGTAAACCTGAGGAAATCGTTGGAATATTGGTTCGGTACCAGTAAGTAAACAAATCATGAAATATAAGGGTAATGCAATTGCATTACCCTTAATTATGACTTTGCAGTACTTTGGCATTTTATGCTATAATTCATATAGAATCGAAATTGGAGGAAATCATGAACGATTTTAGTTGGATTATTGATAAGCTTTACTATTTACCCGGTGTTTTTATAGGTCTTTCCTTCCATGAATTTTCACATGGATTAGCAGCGTATTTTATGGGAGATCAAACCGCTAAAAATGCAGGAAGACTGACATTAAATCCTAGAGCACATATTGACATTTTAGGGTTTTTAACTTTGCTCTTAGCTGGATTTGGTTGGGCTAAGCCTGTGCCCATTAACCCTTGGAGCTTTAAAAAAAGAAGAATTGGAACAATCATTGTATCCCTGGCAGGCCCACTCATGAATCTTCTTCTTGCTTTTATTACTCTATTTGTCGTATTTAGCTTTCAGATTTTTCAATGGGATAACCAGATTTTGTTAGATATCGTCATTGGTATATATTCTGTTAATGTAAGCTTATTTATATTTAATTTACTGCCAATACCGCCTTTGGATGGTTCTAAGATATTGGCTAGTGTATTGCCTGGACAGCTTGAGGGGAAATTATATGGATTAGAACGATATTCTCATCTAATCTTATTAATGCTTTTAGTTACGAAGTCGTTGAATTATATCTTAGATCCTCTATTTAGAGGAACTTCAACTTTACTACAAGGCCTTGTTATAAATATTATTTCATTGTTTTACTAATAGGAGGGTTACATATGGCAAAACAGAGAATTATGAGTGGAATGAGACCAACAGGTTATTTGCATCTTGGCAACTATTTTGGAGCTTTAGAGAATTGGGTAAAGCTTCAAAATGACTATGACTGTTTCTTTTCTATTGTTGATTGGCACGCGCTGACAACAGGCTATGAAGATACAAAGGACCTGAAGGATAATATCATAAACATCGCAGTAGATTGGATAAGTGCAGGACTAGACCCTGAGAGATCTACAATTTTCGTACAGTCAGCAGTAAAAGAGATCGCAGATTTGCATTTATTACTGTCTATGATCGTACCGCTTTCCTGGTTGGAAAGATGTCCTACCTATAAGGATCAAATGCAGCAGCTTAAGGAAAAGAATATAGCAACCTATGGGTTCTTAGGTTACCCAAATTTGCAGGCTGCTGATATATTGATACATAAAGCAGATGTTGTACCTGTTGGCGAAGACCAGCTGCCTCATTTAGAGCTTGCAAGAGAAATTGCAAGAAGGTTTAACTACATGTATGGAGAGACCTTCCCTGAGCCCATGGCGAAAATGAATCAAATAAAACTATTGCCAGGTTTAGATGGTAGAAAAATGAGCAAGAGCTACGAAAACACCATTGCACTTTCGGATTCTCCTGATTTAATCAGAGAAAAGGTAAAGACAATGATAACTGACCCACAAAGAATTAGAAAGACAGATCCAGGCAACCCGTACATATGCTCTGTTTATGCAT
This sequence comes from Clostridia bacterium, assembly GCA_029256325.1. Lineage (GTDB taxonomy): Bacteria > Bacillota > Clostridia > Lutisporales > Lutisporaceae > GWB2-37-7. The sequence continues at coordinate 2,503 of JAQSYD010000001.1, read as the reverse complement.
TTCACAAGGTATTCTCAGAGGGCATCGTACAAGAGGTAGAAGAGAACTGCAAGGCTGGAACCATAGGCTGTGTACAGTGTAAGAAGCTTCTTGCGGATAATATTGTTGCTTATATGGCACCTATGTATGAAAGACGAATAAAGCTTTTAGAAGATAAAAGCAAAATAATAGATATTTTAAAAACTGGGACTGCTGCAGCTAAGGTTGTGGCAAAGCAAACAATATCAGAGGTTTATGATAAAATGAATATGCTGGAATTGGAGTAGCTGAGCATGTCTATTAAATTTAAGCTTGAGAATTTTGAAGGACCTCTAGACCTGCTATTGCACCTTATTGAAAAGGCAGAAGTGGACATATACGATATTCCAATATCAGAAATTGCACAGCAATACCTTGAATATTTGGAGTTCATGCAGAAAATGGATTTGGAGGTTGCCAGTGAATTCTTGGTCATGGCGGCTACTTTGGTTGAAATCAAATCAAAAATGCTGTTGCCAAAGCCCAAAAAAGAGGACAACCCAACCCAAGAAATCGATCCGAGAGAAGAGCTTGTTCAAAAACTTATCGAGTACAAGAAGTACAAGGAATTTACCTTGCTGCTTAAGGATAAGTTTGAGATATATGAAAAGGTTTTTTACAAGAGTCCTGAACCTATTGAGGACTATTTATCTGATTTTACTTCAATTACCGGTGTATCAGCAGATTTGCTTGCGAAAACCTTAAATTCAATTATACAAAAAAATAGTACAAGTTCTAAGAGAAAGGTCAGAGAAATTCATAGAGAAGTATTTACAGTTGATGATAAAATCAAAGAAATATCAAGACTTTTAGTTGGTAAATCCGTTTTTTATTTTGAAGAATTGTTTGATAAAAACGCTGACAAATATGAAGTAATAGTGACCTTTTTAGCCATTCTTGAATTGGTTAAGCGAAAGTTGATTACTGTTCAGCAGTATATGAGCTTTGATAGAATATTAGTAAAACGAAAAAAATCAAATAGCTGAGGTATTTAATATGGATATAAAAGAAATTAAATCAGTTATTGAAGGCTTATTATATGTAGCCGGGGATGCTGTTTCACTAAAAGAACTTTCTCATGTCCTTGCTATTGACGAAAGCACGGTTAAGAAGATTATCAATCAAATGATGGATACCTACAATGAAGATAAAAGAGGAATACAGATTATTGAGGTTAACAGCAGCTATCAGTATTGTACAAGACCTGAGCATTATGAGTACATAGAAAGACTAGTAAAGCCACAAACAAGGCAAGGACTGTCTCAAGCTGCTTTGGAAACATTATCGATTGTTGCGTATAAGCAGCCCATTACCAAAGCACAAATTGATTATATAAGAGGGGTAAAATCTGAAAGCAGTATATCCCGATTGCAGGATAAAGAATTGATTTTTGAAGCTGGAAGGTTGGATTCTCCTGGTAGACCTATGATTTACTGCACTACAGACAACTTTTTAAAACTTTTTGGGCTTAAAAATCTGCAGGAACTGCCACCTCTTCAGGAAACCAGTGCTGAAGAGGCATAAATATATATTAAAGTGGTGTAGGTAGTATGAAAAAAGTGATATTTTTAGTAGATATGAATGCGTTTTACATCAGTTGTGAAATGGCGCGAAATCCTGAGCTGAAGGGAAAACCTGCTGCTGTAGCCGGTGATCCGAAGAATCGTTCGGGTATTATTCTTACTGCAAACTATGAGGCAAGAAGCTTCGGGGTTAAAACCACAATGGTACTCCATGAAGCAAAAAAGCTATGTCCAGGCATCGTTTTTGTTCCTCCGGATCACGCATATTATCAAAAGATGTCCGAAAAGGTTATGGGGATCTTAAGCAGATATACCCCAATTGTTCAGATAAACAGCATTGATGAGGCATGGCTGGACATGACGGGCTGCGAAGCTTTATTTGGTGAACCTGTTGCAATCGCACAAAAAATAATGACAGATATACAGAATGAACTGGACTTATGGTGTTCAATAGGAATATCAGAAAATAGATTTTTAGCTAAAATGGCTTCTGAAAGAAAGAAACCCCTTGGTATCACAGAAATATGGATAAAGGATATCTCAGAAAAGCTTTGGCATTTAGCTGTAAGAGAAATGTACGGAATAGGGAAGCAAACGGAGCAAAAGCTTCAAAAAATGGGCATTTACAAAATTGGTGATTTAGCAAGATCAGATCGTGCATTACTAACAAAGCATTTTGGTAAATACGGACTGGAGCTATATCAGCTGGCTAATGGTATGGATCATTCATCTGTAGCTATCAGCACTGCTCATGATAGCAAATCTATCAGCCGCTCCACCACATTATCAAAAGATACCAATGATATGAAATATATTGAAAAAATACTTTTAGATTTAGCAGAGGAAGTCGGAACGGAAGCAAGGCAAAACAATTACAGAGGGAAAACTGTATCTATTGTTATTAAGTATAGTGACTTTAAATCAATAACCCGTCAAAGAACAGTTTCACCTACCTATTTGAC
>JAQSYD010000145.1 GCA_029256325.1 Clostridia bacterium | reverse complement strand
CAGCTTTCCTCAGAGAAATTTGCGGCACTTATAAGCGATCTGGGATTGCGGGGAAAAAGCAACATCGCCTTTGTCATTGGAGGCTCCCTGGGACTAAGCGAAGAAGTATTAAAAAGGGCAGATTACCATCTGTCCTTTTCTGCTATGACCTTCCCCCACCAGCTTATGCGGGTAATACTGCTGGAGCAGGTGTATCGGGGATTTAGGATTATGAAGGGTGAACCGTACCATAAGTAATGGTAAGACATATTTCTTTAACATTGGTATAACACTTTGAAATGATCATAGTGTGCATATTGATATGAAAACACCCCCAACCTTTTTAAGGCTAAAGGTGTTTCCATTAATTCTATTCTTTAAATTTTATTGGGACATATATCTCCATTGATACCTTTTCATACTCCCATGGGTGACAATGTTCATCATAATATTCAAAATCAAATTTTGTGTCATCCATTTCGTAACTTGATGTAGGAAACCATTCTTCAAGAATGTATTTCCAGGTTCCTTGAATAGAATCTACAAAATCTTTTTCGGGCACAGCGGGAGTTGTAAATATTGCGTAAGTTGCTGAAGGAATATCTAATTTATACATATCCTCAGTAGCGAGATCAAAAGTATCAACACCCACCCCCAGGAGATAAGAAAAATCATCTGTCTCCATATTTGTTTTCAAACAAATACAATATTCCCCATGTTTTGGTGGATTTAGAGTAGCATATAGTTTTGTTTCACATTCTCCATCATCTAATCCTCTTTGTGACCAAAACGCAGGGATATCTCGTGTATGAAGTATATTTTTAAGATTGTTTTGAAATTCATAACCTACTACCTTAAAGGCTGGCTTTTCTTTTATTTTAGGCTGCATAATAATACCTCCAGTTTTATTTGAAATAAGTTTTGCTAATACTATTTTTTGTGGCAAACTTTTTGGAGCGTGGAGACGGTAGAAATTGGGAGGACATCCAAAACACCTTTTGAATGCCTTTGTAAATCCTGCATGTGTTTCAAAACCGTAGTTCATAGCCACATCTACTACCTTTGTCCCATTTTGAAGTTCATATAATGCAAATTGTAATTTGCGTTTTGTAACATAATCCATCACGGTGAAGCCGACAATACTGCTGAAAACTCTATAATAATGATATGTTGAGAAACCTGCAATGGATGCTAGGTCATTTATAGAGATCTTTTCTTGTACATTTTCATCAATGTAATCTATACTTTTTTGAATTAATTCAATATAGTCCATTTGCTACCTCCCATGTATTTCATACCCCGTACGGTAATTAAATAATAACATATAGACCATATATTACTTATCCATTTTAGCGAAGATTTTGATTTTCATTAAATACTATTACATATAAAATAGATTTAGGTATGATAAAAGCATATGCGAATAGTAATGCATTTAGTGTTACACGGTGAACCGTACCATAAGTAATGGCGTTTTTTTGGAGAGGTGCCAATAGAATAGTTATTAAGTTATTTGGATTTAATCCTATAATAACTTAATAACTAATGTACCTGACACTATCCATACTCGATAGAGCTATTAATGAAAGAAATACGAAGCTAGGACAGGGACATTGGGATAAGTGCAATGTCTCTTTTAGTACTTATTTGGTTATATACTTTGATGCCTAGGCGCACCAAATATTGTAAGTTATTTGGTTTTATGGTAAAATCAAGTATCATTAAATACCAAATAAATATTAGGAGGTACGAGTATGTTAGAGAGAACAACAAGCACGTTGAAGACACCTAGAAAACTAGAAACCATGGCTAAGTTTTTTCTTCTAAACCTTTTGGGCATCTTTATGTTTTTTATTCCAATAACCATTGGAAAAGCAAAATCCATACCGATTGACCATATTGTAACCTTTATTCGCCAAATCCCTAACTTTGGTATAGTATATGCAGGAATTATAATTTTTGTGGGAGCAATATTGCCATTTGTTAAAAAAACATGGAATAAAGATGCTGTTACCACGGTTTTTTCAATTTTTAAGGTACTAGGAATTTTTGTATATTTTGTGGCAATATTTAAACTGGGGCCGGAAAGGATACAGACTCCGGGGATGCTACCCTTTGTTTTTAATAAGGTAGTTATTCCGGTTACGATGCTGGTGCCTGTGGGAGCGGTATTCTTAGCGTTTTTAATTAATTATGGTCTTATGGAGTTTGTCGGAGTTTTTATGAGGCCTGTTATGCGTCCTGTATGGAAGACTCCGGGCCGCTCGGCTGTCGATGCAGTGGCGTCCTTTGTGGGTAGTTATTCTGTAGGGCTGCTTATAACAAACAGAGTATATAAGGAAGGCTATTATTCCACTAAAGAAGCATGTATTATAGCAACAGGATTTTCCACAGTTTCTGCAACCTTCATGGTTGTTGTAGCCAAGACATTGGGCTTAATGGACAAATGGAATGCTTATTTTTGGGGTACTCTTGTCATAACCTTTATTGTAACAGCAATAACAACCATGCTTTATCCTTTGTCGAAAAAATCGGATAAGGGTTATAATGATAAGCCGGTTATTCTCGAGCCTACGGCTGAAAAAGGGATGCTGTTTTCTACTGCTTTGGAGGAAGGGCTTAATGCTTGTGAAGCGGCACCAGGGGTAGTACAAGGAATCATAAAGAACTTCAAAGACGGCATAGGACTTGCTCTTGCTATAGGTCCGACCCTCATATCTATTGGATTTTTCGGTCTTGTACTGGCTGAGTATACCCCAATATTTGATATCATGGGATATATTTTTCTCCCCTTTACAACGCTGTTAGGGTTTGGGGCTGAGGCTGCCGTGCTTGCCAAGGGCCTCGCAATAAGCTTGGCGGAAATGTTTCTTCCCGCCAGTATAGTTGCTTCTGCTTCTCCTACTGTTAAAGCGGTTGTAGCTATAGTATGCGTTTCTGAAATACTGTTCTTCTCAGCTTCTATTCCTTGCATTCTATCAACAGAAATTAAAATTAATGTAAAGGATCTTCTGATTATATGGGTGGAAAGAATCATTCTGTCATTAGTTTTGGCAACACCATTTGTTCACTTGTTTTTAACATAATTGCGGTTAGACGCCTAAGCGGGGATAAGGAGACAGGTACCTTGTCCCGATCTTTGCTTGTAGCCAAATCAATAGACCTACTAATGTGAATATAAAAACCGCAGTCAGAGCTGTGCGGTGAACCGTATCATAAGTGATGGCGGTATTTTTTAAAATAGGTATTTTAAGGCATAAATTAATTTAAAATAATAAATGGGGATAGTTCATTATGCTTTTTCGAGAAGCAAAAAGAACCGTCCCCATTGCATTATACACAATTCTAGAAGAGAATGATATAATTAAAGAATCTTGTAATAATGAAAGAAGAGAATGATGAAAAGTAGTTTTAATGATATGAGTATTTCGCCTCCTATTTTAAAGGCAATAGAAGAGATGGGTTTTAAAACACCTACAGAAGTACAGAGCAAAGCAATCCCATACATATTGAATCAGAAAGATTTAATTGTCATGTCTAAAACAGGCAGTGGTAAAACTGCTGTTTTTGGTATTCCCATATTGCAAATGACTGATCCGAATGCAGCGGAGCCCCAAGGTCTCATACTAACACCGACTCGGGAATTAGCAGTCCAAGTAGACAGCGATCTCAAACAGATGTCAAAGCATCTTGAACACAAAACAACTGCTGTATATGGGCAACATAATATAAACGCTGAAATTCAAACCCTTAAAAAGGGCGTTTCAATTGTAACTGGAACACCTGGGCGGGTGTATGATCACATCTGTCATAGAAATCTGGAAACTAAGCATATACGCTTTCTAGTATTGGATGAAGCAGACAGGATGTTGGACATGGGATTCATTGATCAGGTGATGAGAATTGTCAAAACGCTCCCAAAAGATAGAGTGACGCTCCTTTTTTCAGCGACTATACCTGCTGAAATCCGTAGAATATGCAAGGAATATATGAAAAACCCAGTAACTGTTGAGATAGAATCGCTGACCAAGACTGTAGATGTTATCCAACAAGTGTATTATCGAGTGGGTGAGAAAGAAAAGAACTTACAGCTGAATAAGCTGCTTCTAGCTGAACGGCCGGAAAGCTGTATGATTTTTTGCAACACTCGAATTGCTGTAGACAAGGTTCAAAACTATTTAACTAAAAAGGGGTATGTTTCGCATGCACTGCACGGGGATATCCCTCAGGGTAGACGCATGAAGACAATACAGCAGTTCAAACAGGGAGAGTTTTATTTACTGGTAGCCACAGATGTTGCAGCCCGTGGTATTCACATCGATGGTTTGTCCTTGGTTATCAATTATGATGTTCCTAACGATAAAGACAATTACATACATCGGATCGGCCGTACCGGTAGAGCAGGAAAGGACGGTCGCGCCATTACCCTGGTTTCTGGTGAAGATATTATGAGTCTTTACGAGATAGAAGAGCATATTGGAGTTAGGATAGATGAAGAGGAGTTACCTTTAGAGGCAGATATTAATATACATAAGGCTGAAGTGGAGAAGTGGATACAGGTAAACTCACAGAAGGGTAAGACACCGCGAATTACTCCTGCGTCCAGTCCAAAAGAAGCTCAAAGAAAGAGTCCAAACACGAAGCCCGCTCAGTACCACGATAAGTATAGAGATCAAAAGCTTGAAGTTAATCCGAATCAGAAAATAGCCAAGAACGCGAGAATGATTCACACTGTTGATCAGGCAAAACCAGTCAGTATAATCGCGGAATCCGTAGAGAGATATTCCACTGGTGCCGACTTGGCTAGTGTTAAAGGTTACACAGATAGTGTTCAAAATCAAGATTCCATAATTAAGAAATCATTCTTTAAAAATGTGATAAAACGCTTATTTGGCAAGTAGGATATGATTTCTGTAGCGATGGTGCTAGGTACAGAATATATAATTTAAGTTGTGAGAGAAGAGCGCTTAAATGTTGCATATTGCACTTGTTTATAAGCTCTATAGAGTTACGGTGAACCGTACCACAAGTGACTGCGTTTTTTTTGAGAAGTGTCAGAGGATAGGTGAACCAACGAGAAATTGGCTAACTTTTTTCCCCGGGCATTTTTTTCTGATGTCAGACACCGCACTAAAAGAAAGTAGATGAAAGCTATATTACGGAGTTTTTTTATAAGTGCCAGGTACTAAGTTAATGCAGTCATATAACTGGATAACTTCGGTGCCTGGCACTTTTATTTATTTATATTTGTTTGTATAATTTAAGTAAAAAACTCTTGCTTCAGATGTCATTAATCTACATAAGCAGTGCAATTACTATTAATTATAAAATAGTCATAGAGCATTTGAAGTAAACATATTATATTATAATATAGGCAAAATTAGGTTAAGCCATATAACCTCTTATTTAATATGTATTTATGTAATGAGCACGGAAATGAGTCGTATCTTTGATGTATATCCAACGAAATATATATTTTGTGAGGTGCATTATGAAAGGTGTTAATGGTCAATCAGGAACCTACTCAACAGGTTTGAAATCAACATATACGTCTGTATTTTGGCTTGGAGGTATAGCTTGTATTATTTTAATCGCCTATTCATTAGCGACAATGATAATTGTTGCTTTAGTTGGTCCACCACCACAAACAGCATCTGAAGCATTCGATATATTAATTAATAATAAAATATTAGGGCTTTTACGACTTGATATACTTACTGTATTTGTTATGCCGTTGTACTATATTTTGTTTTATAGCATTTATATAGCTCTAAAGAAAACAGACTCTGAATGGGCTACAATTTCTACATTGTTGGTTTTTGCAGGTGTTACTCTTTTCCTTGCAACACCTTCAGTATTTTCCTATCTTCATTTAAGTAACCAATACGCAATTGCAGAAACAGAAATGCAAAAAGTTCAATTACTAGCCGCAGGGGAAGCGGTGGTTGCATCAGATATGTGGCATGGAACAGGAGCACTGATTGGTGGGTTGTTATTACAAACGGGTACTTTATTGATTTCTTTCGTAATGCTTAAAAGTAAGGTGTTTAGTAAGTTAACAGCATGGGTTGGAATTGTAATGCACGGTTTAGATTTAGCACATATTGTGATGGGATTTTTCCTCCCGATCTTAGGGGTTTTTATGATGGGAATTGCAGGTACCCTATATTTACTTTGGTTTCCTTTAATAGGAGCACAGCTATTTAGACTAAGTAAGGAACAAAAAATCTAGTGATTTGGGATTGCGGGGGAAGGAAATTCGCTCATTACACCTCGCACTATCCAAACATATATCAAAGCCGATTGATCTGTAAGTACCATCTGCACTATGAGTCGTTTTACAGATAGATGTAACAAAGGCTACTTCACTTTCTTTACCTACCCTATTGCAAAGTACACATCTGTGAGTGTTATTGGAACCAGGGTCTGTGATTCTACATGTCATACCTATAAGTTTTTCATTCATAATGTAGGCTATAAATAATTTTCTGCTAGATTCATCAATCCAACCTAAGTATACATTCTTTAAATTCTGAGCATTTGGATTTGGTAACTTAAGCTTCTTTTCCTTTTTAAGTAATCTATTTATTTGTGCATTTGTAATGGTTGGCATTCCATATACATACTCGTCCAATTCAGCTAAGTATGGGTCAATGTGGGACCAATTAGTTATTTTACTGATATCAAGCAGTTCATTTTCATTCTCTGATAAGTTAGTAAAAAGATATCGTATTTTCTCCTGTATCAATGATTTAGTGACTCCAATAATATTATTATCTACACAACCTAAGAAAGCATTATTTAAATCATTTAAACGCTTTCTTATATAATTATATTCATGCCTTTTTATAAAAGCCTTCATAAATTTAGCACCTCTTCCTAAAATGTATTAATCTTTACTA
>JAQSYD010000144.1 GCA_029256325.1 Clostridia bacterium | reverse complement strand
ATTCCTGTAAGAGATGCTCTTGTCAAAGAAATAAGATCAAAAGGTACAATTTCACCTGCTGATGACGGCAGAATGATAGATGTAAAGGCAAATACTAGCTTCTACATGGAAAGTCTACCAAAAGCAGCATAATTTCTAAGAAATCATGGTACTAATAAATAAGCTATTGATAAGTTTTATCAATAGCTTATTTTAATTAGTTAACAAAATATTATATTAGATTTGTGTAATTTGGAGGATAATGTTTGAAAATGTAGAATACATATACTTTATTCATGTATAAGGAGGTTTAGCAATGGATGTAAAATATATCAACCCATTTATTAATGTATCAATAAATATAGTACAACAAATTTGCAATGTTAGCGCCAAAAAAGGACAAATATTTGTAAAGAACTCTCCTTTTATTGCAGATAATGTGGTGATCATAATAGGGATAGCAGGAGATTTTAGAGGTCAGGTTTTCTTCACAATGGATGAAAAAACTGCCTGCACCATTGCATCATCCATGATGTTTGGTATGGAAGTGCCAGCTCTAGATGAAATGTCTAAAAGTGCGATTGCCGAATTAGGAAATATGATCATGGGCAATGTATCTACAGAATTCTATAATGAGGGAATAACTATTGACATAACTCCACCAACTGTATTGGTTGGTTCAGATATGAATATTTCCACCAAAGGTGTACAAACAATATGTATTCCGATTGAAATTGAAAATGGTACCAAGATCATGATAGACATCGTTATAGCAAATTAGAGGGTAAAAAAAGCAATTTTACTTGATATATCCCAGGGATACTGTGATATATTAGAGTAAAGTTGCTTTTTTTCTATTAAAATAGGGCTGAAAGTTATATAATATTTAAATAATAACATTTATAAGAATGGGGATGAAAATTTGAGCTTAAATATAGTATTAGTGGAGCCGGAAATCCCTCAGAATACCGGTAATATTGCAAGAACCTGCGCGGCTACTGGCTGCAAGCTGCATTTGGTAAAACCCCTAGGTTTTAAAATTGATGACAGTAAACTTAAAAGGGCGGGATTGGATTATTGGCATTTGCTCGATATTGAATATCATGAGAGCTTTGAAGCATTACAGACGTCCTATCCTGATGCAGACTATTTTTATTCTACAACGAAAGCAAAGCAAAAGCATACGGATGTAAATTACACAAAGGACTGTTTTATCGTTTTTGGCAAAGAGACTGCCGGATTGCCCAAGCCCTTGTTAGAAAAAAACATGGAACATTGCATCAGAATACCGATGTTAAACGATACCAATGCAAGATCCTTGAACTTGTCTAACTCTGTGGCTATTGTGGTATTTGAGGCTTTGAGACAAATTGATTTTCCTAACATGATATAGAAGAATAAATTTGGAGGTTTATTGATGGCAGTAAGAATAATAACGGACACCATGTGTGATGTGCCTAATGATATGGCGGATCGTTACAACATAAGAATAATGCCTTTAACAGTACATTTTGGCAGTGAAACCTTTAAGGATGGCATAGAAATTTCCAAGGAAGAGTTTTATAGCAAGCTGGAGGTTTCAGATGAACTGCCAACTACTTCCCAGGTTCCACCCATAGAATTTCTGGAAGCTTTTAAGGAAGAACTTGATAAAGGCAATGAGATCATTTGTATTAATGGATCAAGTCAAATGAGTGGCACATATAATTCAGCAATTCTGGCAAAGAATCAGCTAGAAAGCGATCAGATATGTGTTATTGATTCTGAAGGCGTAACTATGGGTGCAGGCTTGTTGTGTATCAAGGCGGCAAGACTTGCAGAGCAGGGGTTGACATCAGCGGAAATAGAAGCTGAAATTAGGGAAAGCGTTAAAAGAATGAAATATTTCTATATAGTAGATACATTGAAATACCTTCACAAGGGAGGCAGGATCTCATTGTCTGCTTCTGTTCTAGGTTCGATATTCAATATTAAACCCATTATAACCATAAAAGCAGGAAAGCTGGAGATGGTAGATAAGGCAAGAGGAATAAAAAAAGCCTTAGCAACAACATTTGACATCATAAAGGAAAACGGCTGGACTTTAGAAAATAAGGTTGTAGGCATAAATCATACAATTTCTCCTGAAAATTTTGCGCTGCTAGAGGAATATTTGACCAAGCATTATCAAGTGAAGGAAATCATACGAGGCGAGGTTGGATCTGTAGTAGCAATTAATAAAAATCTAATTTTGTAGTAAATTAAGGAAAAAAAGCTAAAATAGTACTTGAATAGATAGAATAAATAGGATATATTTAAACTATAGAATAAATAAATATCTGGATGATGGTTTGCGGGAGAGACCCTATGGGGCGCCGAAGGAGTAAGTTTATGATAGCCATAACATGAAGCTCTCAGGCAAAAGGACCGTATACTGGACAGACCTCTGAAAAGCTTTTGCACCGAAGGATCAACTCTAAATGACACCGTATGTCATTTTTGATGAATATCTCAGGTTTATAACAGAGGTAGAGGCGAGCTCTACCTCTGTTTTTTTGTACATATTGTTAAAAATTTATCTATGAATGCATTTTTGACTTACTGAATTTATTTATGTATTTTACAAAGAATAAATATGGACGTTTAATTTTGGAGGGAGTAAGCTGAATAAAAAAATTTTAGTGATTACCAATAATCCAGAGGTCTACAAGCTATATGAAAACAGTTATCCTATGAAATTCAGCCAAGGCGGCTACCATGATGTACTTATTGAGGTAAGAGATCTTGTCCATCAAGGCTGTGAGTTGATTTCTCATCCACTTATGGGAAGTGTAAAGCCAAATGAAACACCTTATAGGAGCATCATACTGAAGCAGGGCAGCCAAACAGATTTACAGTCTGTAGAAATCATAGAAAGCAGTATACAAACCTATGAGAAATTTAAAAAGATGAAATCTTTACCAATGTGGAGTCATAAAATATTAGAGGATTTTCAATTTGTTGATTTAAAATTATTCGAAAGCGCTATAGAAAGTACAAACCTGCATATCTAAGAATTTAGCAAGGGAGGAACATGATGGGTAAAGTATATGATGTTGCAATTATTGGTGGTGGTCCGGCAGGCTTATCAGCAGGACTCTATGCTTCAAGAGCAAAAATGGATGCCGTGATCATTGAAAAAGGCAAATGGGGTGGTCAAGCAGCCACTACAGAGGAACTGGAAAACTATCCTGGTTCCATGGAGCACCCGACAGGTCCCAAGGTGATGGAGCGAATGAAGATTCAGGCAGAAGCCTTTGGAACAGAATGTCTTAAAGAAGACGTTACAGGCTTTGACTTTTCAGACCAGATTAAAACAGTAAAGCTTTCAAAGGGTGAAATTAAAGCAAAAGCAATTATATATGCTACTGGAGCACAGCCTATGCTTTTAGGAGCTCCCGGTGAACTTGAGTTTAGAGGAAAAGGCGTATCCTATTGTGCAACATGTGATGCGGACTTCTTCACAGAGCTTGATGTGGTTGTGATAGGCGGTGGTGATGCAGCGGTTGAAGAAGCAATATATCTGACTAAGTTTGCAGAAAAGGTAACGATAGTTCATAGAAGAGATGAGTTTAGAGCAGCAAAGTCTATTGTTGAGAATGCAATGCAAAATGATAAAATCAGCGTCATCTGGAACACTGTTGTAGAAGAAATTTATGGAGACGGTATAGTTGAAGGCGTTAAAATGAAGAATATAAAGAATGGCGAAGTTACAGACTTTAGAACTGATGGTGTATTTGTATTTGTAGGTACAAAACCTATTACGGAAACCATCAAGGGTCTGGTTGACATGGATGCCAAGGGTTATATCATTGCAGATGAAGAAATGAGAACCTCTGTGGAAGGTGTTTTTGCGGCCGGTGATGTTAGGGTCAAGTCCCTAAGACAGGTTATTACTGCCTGTGCAGATGGTGCAATTGCAGCTGTAAATGCAGAGAAGTATATAGAAAAGAACTTTGAGCATATCCTATTACCGGATGCCAAAAAAGAAGGTGGATGGGTGTAATAGCAAAAATCAAACAACCATGATTTCGTATAAATAGCGATAAGCTTTTTATAAAAATTATACAAAGGAGGTATAACCAGTGTTAGACGTAAATAAGGACAATTTCGATGAAGAGGTACTTCAAACGGCAGGACCTGTCTTAGTTGACTTTTGGGGTGAAAAATGTGAACCCTGCAAGGCATTGATGCCAGAAGTTCACAGATTGGCAGAACAATACGGTGACAAGTTAAAAATGTGCAAGCTAAATACAACAGAGAACAGAAGACTTGCAATAAGCCAAAAGGTATTAGGCTTGCCAACCTTTATCGTTTATAAAGATGGTGAAAGAGTTAAAGAAATCAGCGGTGGAGAAAACTGTACTCCTGAAGCAGTGGAAGCTCTTATAAAAGAGTTCATGAAATAAACAATACCAGAATAATTTTAGGGAGGTGAACCTTTTGCGTCTAGAGCTAGGTAAAGTATTTATTAAGGATATGCAGTTCTCAGATCAAACTATGGTCAAAGACGGCACTCTTTATATTAACAAGCAAGAGCTGCTGAATGCAATCAGTGGAGATGACAGAATCCAGCATATAGAGCTGGATATAGCGAAGCCAGGCGAAGCGACAAGAATTATGCCTGTAAAGGACGTAATTGAACCAAGAGTTAAAGTAGAAGGTCCCGGTGGTATTTTCCCTGGAGTTTTGAACAAGGCAGATGTAGTTGGATCAGGTAAAACCAATGTGCTCAAAGGAGCTGCTGTAGTTACCACTGGTAAAATAGTGGGCTTCCAAGAGGGCATTATAGATATGAGCGGCATTGGTGCTGAATACACTCCTTTTTCAAAAACCTGCAATCTTGTTATCACTTGTACACCTATTGACAAGCTGCAGCAGCATGAACATGAACAAGCGATTCGGTTTATTGGTCTAAAGGCAGCCAATTATCTTGGGGAAGCCGCTAGAAATGTAAATCCGGATGAAACAAAGGTATACGAGACATTGCCATTTGCAGAAGGCATTAAGCAATATCCGGATCTTCCAAAGGTAGCCTATGTGTATATGCTTCAAACACAAGGCTTATTGCATGACACATATGTTTATGGAGTTGACGCAAAAAAAATTATACCCACAATCATATACCCGACAGAGGTTATGGATGGAGCTATACTAAGCGGCAACTGCGTATCGGCATGTGATAAGAATCCGACGTACAACCACTGCAACAATCCAGTTATAGAAGACCTGTACGAAAGACATGGTAAGGACTACAACTTTGTAGGCGTTATTATAACCAATGAAAACATAACCTTAATGGAAAAGGAAAGATCTTCTAACTGGACAGCAAAGCTTGCAGAGTTCTTAAGTCTTGATGCAGTAATAATTTCAGAGGAAGGCTTCGGAAATCCCGATACTGACCTGATGATGAATTGCAAAAAGATATCTGCAAAGGGCATCAAAACAGTACTTATAACTGATGAATATGCAGGTAGAGACGGTGCATCACAATCCCTTGCAGATGCTGATAAAGCTGCAGATGCTGTTGTTACAGCGGGTAATGCAAATGAAGTGATTGAGCTTCCTGCAATGAAGAAGATTATTGGTTATACAGAGCCGGCTGACACTATTGCAGGTGGCTTCGCAGGCAGCTTAAGACCAGATGGAAGCATTGTAGCAGAGCTTCAGGTTATAACCGGAGCTACAAGCGAACTAGGCTTCAACAAGCTGTCCGCTGCTCAACTTTAGGAATTCTAATGATTGGTTAAAATGCCAGTCCGTAAAGGCTAAAGCTTGATATTATTAAAAAAAATAAAAAATGAAAGGATGGTACTTATGTTAAAGGATAAGAAGGTTATCATAATTGGCGACAGAGATGGTATACCTGCTCCAGCAATAGAAGAGTGCGTGAAGACAGTCGGTGCAGAAGTTATATTTGCTGCTACCGAATGCTTTGTCTGAACTGCCGCAGGAGCAATGGACCTGGAAAATCAAAAAAGAGTATTGGATCTATCAGAAAAGTACGGCAAGGAAAATGTTGTCGTAGTTTTAGGAACAGCTGAGGCTGAGTCTGCAGGTTTAACAGCAGAAACAGTAACAGCAGGAGATCCTACTTTTGCAGGTCCTTTGGCAGGAGTCTCGTTGGGACTCACAGTATATCACATATTTGAATTAAAGGATGAAGTTGACGCACAGGTTTATGATGATCAGTGCGGCATGATGGAAATGGTGCTAGACGTTGATGCTATCAATACAGAGGTTGGAGCTATGAGACAGCAACATTCCAAGTTCTAAGATAAATACTTCTTATGTGGCTAAAGTAGCATAAGAGAGGAGGGGAAATATAAGCATGATCAAGATTGTACACTATATAAACCAGTTCTTCGCAGGTATCGGCGGTGAAGAAAAAGCTGATATCAAGCCTGAACTTCGAGAAGGCATTGTAGGACCTGGTATGGCATTAAAAGCAGCTGTAGGAAACGAAGCAGAAATAGTAGCAACTGTTATATGTGGAGACTCATATTTTAATGAGAACTTGGAAACTGCAATAAAAGAGATTTTGGAAATGGTGAAAAAATACAATCCGGACTTGTTTATTGCTGGTCCAGCATTTAACGCCGGAAGATACGGTGTAGCATGCGGCACAATTTGTAAGGAAGTTCAAGACAAATTGGGCATACCGGCTGTAACAGGCATGTATATAGAAAACCCTGGGGCAGATATTTTTAAGAAGGATGTTTATATCCTAAGCACAGCAAATGCTGCAACAGGTATGAGACAGGCAGTGCCTGCAATGGCTAAACTGGCTCTTAAGATTGTAAAGAAAGAAGCGATCGGTACCCCAGCCGAGGATGGATACCTTCCTAGAGGTATAAGGAAGAATTTATTTAGAGAAGAGAGAGGCTCCAAGAGAGCTGTAAATATGCTAGTGGCTAAGCTTAAGGGTGAAAGCTTCGAAACAGAGTATCCGATGCCTGATTTCGATAGGGTAGCCCCAAATCAACCTGTACTAGATATTGCAAAAGCGAAAATTGCCCTTGTGACCTCAGGTGGAATAGTGCCTAAGCACAATCCACACAGAATCGAGTCCTCCAGCGCTTCAAAATTTGGCAAGTATGATATCGCTGGTGTTATGGATTTAACAGAAGAAGCTTACGAAACAGCTCATGGCGGCTATGATCCTGTATATGCAAATCTTGATGCTGACAGAGTATTACCTGTTGATGTTTTGAGGGACATGGAGAAAGAAGGCGTCATCGGCGAGCTTCATAGATATTTTTATACCACAGTTGGTAATGGTACATCAGTTGCAAACTCCAAAAAGTACGCGGCTGAGATTGCGCAGGAATTGATTAAGGATGGCGTACAAGCGGTTATCCTTACCTCTACCTGAGGAACTTGTACACGTTGCGGTGCAACGATGGTAAAAGAAATAGAAAGAGCAGGAATCCCTGTAGTTCATATTTGTACAATTGTACCAATATCACTTACAGTTGGTGCGAACAGAATTGTGCCCGCTGTGGCGATACCTCATCCTTTGGGCAATCCGACCTTAAGTAAGGATGATGAGAAAAAGCTTAGAAGAGGCATTGTAGAAAAGGCACTGAAGGCTCTTCAAACTGAGGTTCATGGCCAGACCGTATTTGACAAATAGTTATATATACAGACGCTTTGCATAAGGGATCCTAAACTGGAGCAAACATCCCTTAGAAAGCAAAGTATACTTTCCAGTTGGAATTGGCAATTGACAAATGACAATTTATCTTTTAGACAATTGTCATTTGAAGATTGCCAGTTTTTATAAGTACGAAAAATGAATTTATATAAGCGAGGTGTAATAAATGACATTACCGGTAGTTAAAGCAGCCTCATATATATTAGTCCACACCCCTGATATGATCATGCACTTTGGCACTACCTGTGCATTAGAGCATGAAGCAAACCCGGATTCCGAGTTTTTAAAGAAGGTAACAGAGCATTTCAGAAGCTTTGAGGAGGCTGTAAAATATGCCCCTAACCAAGCATATATAGGGAATATATTACCCGATGAATTGAGTAACCTTCCAAAGCCTTGGTATGGTAATTTGATACAGCAAGCTACGGCTGAAGGAAAAATGGGACAAATTGTTTCACAGGAAGAATTCCTGCTGAATATTAAGATAAGTGATGCCTTTGACCTTGTAATGCTTGAGAAATCATTCTTGGAAGAGCAAAAGGCTAAGATATCAGATCATAAGCTATATACAGAAAAAGAGCTGGCAAAGCTAAAAGACGGCTTCGAATTAGCTGAAATAGAAAAAAGGGTGCTGGCAGGAGCAGAACCATTGCACTCCAATCATAAGCTAGTAGGCTGCGTTAAAGCTGCCCACGAAAAAGACAAAAATCTGACTGCTCATATAATGGTAGAAAATTTAGTTGTGAAGGCTTCTGGTATTATTGCACTTAAAAATTTAATTCACAAAAATAATATACCTGCTGAGTCTATAGAGTATGTGATTGAATGTTCCGAAGAAGCTTGTGGAGACATGAATCAAAGAGGCGGTGGCAACTTTGCCAAGGCTATTTGCGAAATAGCAGGGGCAGTAAGCGCAACAGGCTCAGACTTAAGAGGCTTCTGTGCGGCACCTACCCATGCAATCATTAATGCGGCAGCTCTAGTGAAGGCA
>JAQSYD010000143.1 GCA_029256325.1 Clostridia bacterium | reverse complement strand
AAACACCACCTCCGGTATTCTCAAAGCCGCATCCGATCGCATGATATTTTTTATGTATTTATAATCATTTTTCAGTTGTTCTGCTTCATCGTGATTCACAGCATTTTTTATGCCCTCTTCTATTTCTATAAGCGTATTATTTCCCAAACCTTTTATTTCATCAAAGGACTTTTTACCATCCTCCAATATTTTATTCCTAACAACCTCACTGCTTATAATATTCGTATTGAAGTCATAAACACAATTTCCAAGCACATGGTCCATATGGAAGTGACTATTTACAACATATTTTAAATTCTTGTCAGTCAATTCCCCCGCAGCCTTTTTAAGATCAGCTGCTGCTTCAATATCAAGCAGGGAATCAAATATAATTGTATAATCTCCCATATCTACAAAGCCGGCATTGCTGCCCGCCTGCTTGCTTGCATTTTCTATGGCAGCATATACCCCCTGTGATATTTCATAAAGGTTAAAGAATTTGGTTTCCCTGATTAAATCAGTCTTCTTATTCATAGAACCCCCTCCATATATTTCCTATTAACCTCATGGTAGCATTTTCAATATCTTCTTGCAACTTAAAAGGATGTGCAATTACACATCCTCAAAAAAGTTCGTATCTTTTAAATTTTCCCGTAGAAACTCAATCAGCTCAATTTCATCCTTACTTAGATATCTTAAGCTTCTTTCAGGATCAATGACATACTTTTTTATTAAAAGAGCACTCTGGTTTTCCAATTCCGGAATCATTTCCTTCATAAGTATAATACAGTTCGCCACCCGGTCGTCATCCATGGAGCCTACACACTCCATTATTTTATGATACTTCTCAGCAGCCTTTGCATCTCCGCTATCTGCTTCCATCTTTAGTCTTTCTACATATTTCAATAAAATCACATCCATTATAACAAAGTATTCATATAGTATAGCATATAGGTCTGGTACACTGAGCAGCCTTTTCAGCAATAAGTTCTAGTCTATTACCTACAATTAGAATGCGTCCTGAAATTTAACTTATACATCTGCCAGCAGTCTTGACCGCTGACCTAAATGATAAATATAGAGCTTATGCAATGGTCTTGTCAATGCTACATACAACAGCTTAGTGTCTAGCTCTGAGGTTGTATAGTTCTCTGCAGATGCATCTGCCACAAATACAGCATCAAACTCCAAGCCTTTCGCAAGATAAGAAGGCACGATAAGCAATCCGCTTTTATATTCCTTTTCCTTCCCAGTAATCACATAAGGGCTATCCTTTCCTTTTTTGAAAAGAGCGTGCATCTCTTCACATTCCCTAGCTGTCTTACATATGATTGCTATAGATTTGAAGCCCTGCTTCTTCAGCTCTTTGATTTTACCGGATATATCCTCTGCAATTTCTTTTCTGCTTAGTTTTTGTACTACTGCTACAGGATCCCCGTGACGGATTACAGGCTTGGCAGGAATCAGCTTATCATCTTGAAGAGTTGCAATTACCTTATTAGCCGCTTCCATAATCTCCACTGAGGTACGATAGCTTTGCTCCAAGGTCAGCATATCACTTTTTTCTTCAAATACGTATTGGTTGATATCCTTCCAATCCTTTATGCCTCTATAGCTGTGAATGGCTTGAGATAAGTCTCCCAATATCGTAAAGGAGCTGTCCTTGATGATATGCTTAAGGGTATATATCTGAAACACGCTAAAATCCTGGGCCTCGTCAATAACAATATGTCTTACCGGGATTTTTTCGTCTACCCCATAGATTTTATACTTCAAGTACATGATAGGAGCGATGTCTTCCAAATCAACGGTATCCGAGTCTAACACCTGTAAAGTATAGGTGCGCAGAAAATCTGCCGTATCCTTATCTATTTTGTCTAATACGATGGCATAATAAAGCTCTTGGTTCTCCAAAAAATCTCTATAATACTGCAAGGGATTTGTTTTGGATATTTTAGCTATATAGTTTTTCACCGCTGTCTTTGAATACTCCTGCAGCTTTCCCACAACCTCATTTTTCTTATCTATGGCTTTAACAATCAGCTCCTGACGCGCATCACTTGGTTCCATTGCACGTTTAACTTTGGCTATATATCGATCGCATCTGCCTTGTACATCCTGTGCCAAATATTCCTTTTGAGCCTTCAGGCGATTTTGTAAATGCTTTTTTATTTCATCTATTCTTTTTACGATAGGGTGCTTGCGATATTCCTTGATGAAAAGCCTGTTTATATCCTCATAGCTTAGTATGACTCTACCGCCTAAGGTAAAATTCTCTTTTGGTATAAAGTCATTTTCTATCGTTTCAATATATTCATCTATAATTCTCTTAAACAGCATAGAGCACTTCAGCTCTGACTGCTTACGCAGCAATTCATTATAGCGCTGCTGCTCTTCTGTCTTGTTTATTTCTACAAACTGAATGAGCTTTTGATTGGAATCATTTACTTTAAACTTTTGGCCTATTACACTGAAAGCAAATTCTTCATAAGTCGTCTGCTTTGTCTTTTCAACCCCCAGCTCTGGCAATACATCAGAAATATAATTTAAGAAAAGCTTACTGGGTGCTATGATCATAAAGTTTTCCGGCTTAAAGCTTTTTTCATAGGTATAGATCAAATAGGCAATTCTGTGCAATGCAATGGTGGTTTTACCGCCGCCGGCTGCTCCCTGAACAATTAAGGGCTTCCACATATCAGCTCTTATGACTCGGTTTTGCTCTGCCTGTATGGTTGATACAATTTCCTTCAAGCGGTTGTCCGCACTAGAACCAAGGGAGGCCTGCAAAAACTCGTCGTTGGTGGTTATGTCTATATCAAACATTTCCTCCAGCTTGCCTTCATTGATGGAAAACTGCCGTTTCACCAGCATCTGACCCTCTACATTGCCTTCTGGGCTTGCATAGTGGGCATCGCCTAAACGCTCCTCATAATACAGATTAGCAACAGGTGCACGCCAATCTACAATAATAAGCTCCTGATCCTCTTCTCTTATAAGCGCCATTTTTCCGATATAGAGTTTTTCTCTGTTAAGCTTTTCTTTTTCTTGAAAGTCTACTCTGGCAAAATAAGGCTTGCTCCTTGCTGCAATTAAATTCCGTAGTTTAACATCCGCCCTATCCTGCAATATTGAGCCAATCATAAGGTCTATATAGGACTGACTGCTTTCTGAGCTATAGTGCTTTTTGCCACGCTCCACATCCTTATCCAAATCACTCTTACGAGCAGTCATGGTACTTAGATTTTGCTCTACATACTGAAGGGTATAGTTTAGTCTCTGCAGCTCCTCTTTATATGCAGGATGATTCTTTGCAGACATTTGCCCACCTCCTTGCAAAAATTGATGCATAGGTTCATTTTAATCAATAATCACTACATTTTAAAATATAATAGTCGGCTAAAATAATATCTGCCAAAACTCCTACTATTATTATAGTAACCTACTACTATTTCTCTTAGTTTTACTGATTTTTTCTTGACAGTTTGCAGTTTGTGAACTACAATATAATTGAAATTTGAGAAAGTGATTTTCCGGCTGGAAGATTAACTTTCTTTTTGTTTTATGTAAACTTAGTCATGCAATGTTACAGTCCAAATTATAAGCCCCCGATATGAATGTATCAGGGGCTTCATTTTATGCTATTGCAATTCTCTTTTATAAAGCATTACCAAGCTGCTCATGTTGCTAACTGTATTCTTATCGCTGATGTAGAGCTTTATTTTTCCGGTAAGCTTCTTATTGTAGCTTACCTTATATTCCTTCTTAAAGAATTTGCTTATCATATAGTTTTGGTTATCTACATTTTCTAAATTAATGTGTGTAATCATACTGCCACTCCTTTCAATACAGACAAACCTATCTGTACCTGAAAAACACTTGTGGAATTGAGTTATAAACTTTGTACATAAATCCTATCATTTAACTATATGCATGTCAACGTTTTATTATAATGCATAGGAAAATCTAAATTTACCTTAAACAAATTTTCCGTTATGCATTTCATAAAAGGCTTCCTTAATCTAAAATACTCAATAGAAGCCTTTTTTATCATAGGAATTCTTATTTAATATATTTGTAATATTAAGGATATTTAGTGATGATCAATTCTAAGTTTTCAAGGGCTTCTAGAGTTATCGGACAAGACTCTGACATAATCCACGTATCGCCTTTTACCAATAATTCCTCGCTGTCCTCATAGCAAATTAAGACAGCTCCGTTTATGGTAGTCAACGCCGTAAAACCAATGCATTGGTAGCTATAACTTTGGCTCTTTTTAAGGTGTAGGTATGCTGTGGTAAAATATTCACTTTGAAAAACAACAACCACTTGTTGCGGCGGTATGTTTAGTTCATACAAATTGCTTGCTTTCACCTCAGATTTATTATAATCTATGCTTTTTAAGGCTTTATGGATATGCAGCTGGCGAGGCATCCCCAACTCATCAACTCTATCCCAGTCATATAGACGATACGTGATATCTGAAGGTTGCTGCACTTCGTAGACAACAATTCCCTTTCCTATGCTGTGAACTGTGCCTGCAGGTATGTAAATGCAGTCGCCTTTTTTTACCTTGGTACTGTTTAGAAATCCCTGTATATCTCCATTTTCCAAAGCCTGCTCCAACTGTAATTGTGTTGTTCCCTGCCTTATACCCGCAACGATTTCTGCATCCTCATCACAGTCCAGTATGATCCATGCCTCTGTCTTGCCTTTTTTCTGATGCTCCAGCGCCCATGCCAAATCATCATTCGGATGTACTTGAACGGATAGTATATCATTGGCATCAATCAGCTTGATCAGGACCGGCATGCTGTCTTTATCCGTTTCCCAGCTCTCACCTACATTCACATGCTCAATCTCTTTATTATACTGCTTCAGCTTTAGTCCTCCCCAAATTCTTTCCTTTAGTACCGGTTTTGCCTTGAAGGGCATCACAGGTCACTCCTTTAGAAGGTTGTTTAGGCATATAATGTGTCTAATACACAGTATTAAAGGACAACACAAAGTGAAACCCTTTTCATCAAAAAGAAAGAAGCCTTTATGGCTTCTTTACTTCATCATTTTTTCTATTGTAAGCAGCAATTCATCAATTACTTCGGTCTCCCCTGATTTCAACCTATTGGCTACACAGCTTTTCATGTGACTCTCAAGTAACAGTCTGCTTACTGACTTCATAGCTGATTGTACTGCCGCAATCTGATTTAGCACATCGTCGCAATATATGTCCTTGTCAATCATGCCCTTGATACCTCTTACTTGTCCTTCGATCCGATTAAGTCGAGATATGAGGGATGACTTCATCTTTTGAGACCTGTTGGAGATTTTTTCACTGCAGCCCTCCAAGCAGGAAACACCATCGCCACAAGTTCCGTCATCACAACAGCCTGTGCTTTTTATTTCCTCATCTGCCATCCTATACACTACCCTTCAAGCATATTGTTTTATATGTTTTACACTAACATCTTACATATAACTAAAAGCAACTATCTGGATATCTTTTATGTCTACTGCATCTTCAATGCTATTTAACAACAATATTAACCAATCTATTTTTGATTACGATAATCTTGGCAATTTGCTTGCCTTCCAGCATTTCTTTTATCTCACCGTTTTCCATCACCAGCTGCTCAATTTCTGTTTGTTCTGCTGATGTTGGAATTTCCATTCTGCCTTTTACCTTCCCATTAACTTGGATGGCAATTTCAACTACGTCCTTCACCATTGCCTTCTCATCCCATACCGGCCACTTTTCATTGAATACAGAGTCCTTTTTACCAATGCTTTGCCACATCTCTTCTGTGAAATGCGGAGCAAAAGGTGAAAGAAGTCTTAACAAGTCAGCAACTGCATCTTGGAACAAAGCAATATTCTTGTTTTCGACATCTGCATCATACTTATAAAGTGCATTTAACAATTCCATTAATTTAGCTATGGAAGTATTAAACTGGAATATTTCAGCATCCTTTGTAACACCCTTGATAGAGTGATGCCTTACAAAGTTCAGTTCTTTCTCTTCTTTGTCTATTTCAGTTTTTCCTTGCTGTGCTGCAATCTCAATGGATCTTTCTACAATACGCTCCACCCTGCTGGCAAACCTTGACATCGCCTTAATGCCGTCATCACTCCATGGACCACCCTCAATGTATGCAAAACCAAACGCCAAGTACATTCTGAATACGTCTGAACCATATTCATCAATATATACATCGGGAGATATTACGTTGCCTTTGGACTTGCTCATTTTAAAGCCATCCGGTCCAAGGATTGTTCCTTGATGCACCAAGGATTTAAAAGGCTCGTCAAAATTCAGGTAGCCTGCATCTCTCAATGCTTTGGTTATAAATCTTGCGTAAAGCAAATGCATAGCAGCATGCTCTGCTCCGCCTATATACTTGTCAACTGGCAGCATTTTATTGATCCACTCTGTGCTGAATGGTTCATCATTATTTTTATTGTCAGGATATCTCAAGTAATACCAGGATGA